>JAJRXE010000108.1 GCA_024276455.1 Calditrichota bacterium | reverse complement strand
TGCCCGGGTGGTGCGGGAAGCAGGGGGCGATGCGGTGATGACACCCCCGGAGCTGCCTTCCGGAAGCGACCGGGTCGGGTGGGTAGCCCGCAAAAGCCCGGCGGAAATCGTGGTCAATTTGCAGGGAGATGAACCGCTGGTGGATGTGAAAGCCATCGACCGGGCGATTGAGTTTTTGCAGCAAAACAAGGATGTGCCGGTGGTGACCCTGGGACGCCGGATGCAGGAGGAAGCCGATTGGCGCAATCCCAATGTGGTAAAAGTGCTGACCGATTTACAGGGCCGAGCACTCTATTTTTCCCGCAGTGCCATTCCGTTTTTCCGGGAGTCCCCCTTCCGGTCGTTACCCCGGCTGTACCAGCACATTGGTGTGTACATTTACCGGAAGGATTTCTTGCTGCAGTATCTGAAGTGGGAGCCCACGGATTGGGAGCAGGCCGAACGCCTGGAGCAGTTAAGGATTCTGGAGCACGGTTATCCGATTCAGGTTCTGGAATCGCACCAGCCAACCCTGGGGGTGGATACCCGGGAAGACCTGGAGAAAGTGACGGCCCTTTTGGAAAAAGCCGCTAAAATTTCGAGTTAATTTCCCGCGGAGTAACAGAGGAGAATGGGGGAGGCCGTTGGGTGCAAATTCGGTGAAAAATTAAATTTTAATTGGCCTACAGTGGGAATCTCCCTCTAAATCAGGGGGCGAATGTAAATTGGGTTCAAAAGGACGAAGTAAAAGGATGAAAGAGGAAAAGCAAACCAAGTTCATTTTTGTGACCGGCGGGGTCGTGTCTTCTTTGGGGAAAGGGATTGCCTGCGCTTCTCTGGGATTTTTATTGAAATCCCGGGGATTAAAGGTAACGATCATGAAAATGGATCCCTACATTAATGTGGATCCGGGAACGATGAGTCCGTATCAGCACGGAGAGGTGTACGTAACCGAGGACGGCGCGGAAACAGATTTGGATTTGGGGCATTACGAGCGTTTTATTGCCGAGAATATGAGCCGGATGAACAATGTAACCACCGGTCAGATTTACAACTCGGTGATTTCGAAAGAACGTCGGGGCGATTATTTGGGCGCCACCGTGCAGGTCATTCCGCATATTACCGATGAAATTAAGCAGAGCGTAAACATGCTGGCGGAGCACACCGGAGCGGATGTGGTAATTGTGGAAGTGGGCGGCACGGTGGGCGATATCGAGAGCTTGCCGTTTCTGGAGGCGATTCGCCAGTTTCATCTGGACGTGGGTTCCGAAAATGCCGTAACGGTGCATTTGACCCTGGTGCCGTACATCGAATCGGCGGGGGAACTTAAAACCAAGCCAACTCAGCACAGCGTCATGCGTTTGCGCGAGATCGGAATACAACCGGACTTCCTGCTTTGTCGGGTCGATCGTCCCTTGCAGGAGGCTTTGAAGAAAAAAATTGCCCTGTTTTGTAATGTGCGCTCGGAGGCGGTGATTGAGGCGGTGGATGTGCCGACCATTTATGAAGTGCCCCTGCGTTTTGCCGCTCAGAAGCTGGACCAACAGGTGGTAGAACGGCTCAATCTGGAGGTCCCTGATCCCGATTTAAAGGAATTGGTTCAGATCGTGGAGAAAATTAAGAATCCGACCCATCGGGTGAAAATTGCCATTTGCGGGAAGTACGTCCAACTGAAGGATGCTTACAAAAGTATTATCGAGGCGTTTACCCATGCCGGGGTGGTGAACGACACCCGGGTGGAACTGGAATGGGTCGATTCCGAAGAGGTGGAATCCGGCAAGCCGGAAGACTATTTTCGGGATGTGGACGGGGTCCTCATACCGGGGGGATTTGGCGAGCGCGGAATCGAAGGAAAATTAGCGGCGATTCGCTACGCCCGGGAAAATCGGGTACCGTTTTTTGGTATTTGTCTGGGATTACAGTGTGCGGTGATTGAATTTGCCCGGAATGTTTGCCACCTGAAGGACGCCAACAGCCTGGAATTCGATCCGGATACTCCCCATCCGGTAATCCATATTATGGAATCCCAGAAAAAAATTAAAAACTTGGGGGGGACCATGCGGTTGGGAGCCTATCCTTGCATCATTAAAGAGGGTACCCGGGCTCATCAGGCCTACGGCAGTACGTACATCAGCGAGCGGCACCGGCATCGGTACGAGGTGAACAACGATTATCGTCGGGTTTTACAGGAGAATGGCATGGTGTTGAGCGGTTTGTCGCCCGACGGTCAGCTGGTGGAAATGATTGAATTGGAAGATCATCCCTATTTTGTCGGATGTCAGTTTCACCCGGAGTTAAAGAGCCGGATCACTCGTCCGCATCCGTTATTCGTGAGTTTTGTGAAAGCGGCACTGGAATTTCGAAAAAAGAGGAACTAAATCCGAGGAGAATGACGATGGCTTTGTATCAGATCAAAAATTTTTCAGAGATTGATTTTGTCAATGTGGACGCAGTTCAAGATCGCTTTATTTTGCCCAGCGGCGAGGTTTACCGCTTCAGCGACCATATCTGCCACTATTGCTGGAGTGGCGGTACGGTCCTGGAAACCGATGAAGGGGAAAAAAAATATTTTTGTTTACAGTGCGGCAATAAATTGGCCTGGTCGAAGTTTGTGAACGATTTTCTGGAACCAAAAGGCGATACCCTGGAGTTTCTGATTCCCGAGCACTGGACGAATGAGGAAAAACAACAGTGGTACGAGGATTACAAAGAACGCCGCCTGGCGGAGGAAAAGGTGCGGGAAGATATTCTGCGTTTTGGAAGGGAATAGGCGGTTCTGGCAATTAAAAAATGGAATCACAGATGAAGGAAATTAAAATTGGTGAATACCGGATTGGCCAGGGGCAACCGCTGACCATTATTGCGGGACCCTGTGTGGTGGAAAGTGAAACGTTGATTTTAAAAACCGCAGAACGCTTGAAAAGGGAAGCCGAAACCCTCCCCATCCAGCTCATTTTCAAGTCGTCGTACAAGAAGGCGAATCG
>JAJRXE010000107.1 GCA_024276455.1 Calditrichota bacterium | reverse complement strand
CTGCGGCACCTGTGTGGAAGTGTGCGAATACGGTGCCATTGAATTACAGGAGCAGGACAATAATCTGGTGGCAGTGGTGAACGAAGCACTTTGTAAAGGGTGTGGCACCTGTGCCACCTTCTGCCCCACTACGGCTATCGACGTACGCCATTTCCGCGACCGGCAAATTTTGAAAATGATGGAGGCATTTCTTCTGGAAGAAAACCTCTCGCCTCCCCGAGAAGCATAAAGGTTAAACGGAGATTGAACAGAAAAAAATGGCGAAAAGGAAAGTTAAAAACGATTTTCAGCCCCGGATTGTGGTGTTTGCCTGCAACTGGTGTAGCTATCCGGCGGCCGATGCGGCGGGGATTAACCGCTTGCAGTATCCGCCCAATGTACGGATTATCCGCACCATGTGCATGGGCCGGGTGAATCCCGCTTTTGTTCTCAAAGCGCTAGAAATGGGCGCCGACGGAGTGCTGGTTTCCGGCTGCCATTTTGAAGATTGCCATTACAGTTTTGGCGCCCGCAAAGCCGCGGAACAATACCAAAAGCTGGAAAAAATTGTGCAGCTGTTGGGAATTGAAAAGGGCCGCATTCGCCAGGAATTTATTTCGGCGGCGGAATTTCCCAAATTCGTTCAGGTGGTTCACGAAATGGTGGAGCAGGTGCGCAAACTGGGACCCAATCCCCTGGCGAAAAGCCTGCTTCCCGGGCACAAGGAAAAACGGGAGGAGATGGCGGTAAATTAATCTTTTACGGATTTAGACCCGAGGGCTAAAAAATTGAAATCGTTAAAAACTTTAAATAAAAAGAATAAACATGGAAATCAACATTGCTCAAATCAGAGAAACCAACGCCTTTAGTTGTCTGGAGTGTGGGAAATGCACCGGCACCTGTCCGGTGGCGCGTTACTCCAAGACCTTTTCGCCTCGTATGATTCTAATCCGCGCCCTGCGCAACACCCATCCGGACAGTATTAAAAGCGCCGATCTGTGGTCCTGCCTCACCTGCCAGCGTTGCGACGAAATCTGCCCCTCTGACATTAAGTACACCGAGTTCATTCACTTGCTGCGCCAGTTCGTGGGCATTGAAAATCGGGAAGGCACCTGCTCGCACGGCGGTATTCTGGAATCTATTTCCCGCATCATGACGGCGCCTGATCTCAAACAGCAGCGCCTGGATTGGGTGGGCCGGGACTTTCAAACCGCCCCATCCGGGGAATACCTCTATTTTGTCGGTTGTCTGCCATATTTCGACGTCCTGTTCAACGAGATCGGAACCCAGTCCCTGAACATTGCTCGGAGCACCTTGAAAATTCTGAATTATTTCGATATTAAACCGCAACTTTTACCCAACGAGAAATGCTGTGGCCACGATTTTTACTGGAATGGCGATCTGGAGAACTTCCGAAAATTAGCCGAAGCGAACTTCGAACAGATCAAAAAATCCGGCGCCAGGTACGTCATCACATCCTGTCCGGAGTGTTACCGCACGCTCAAGACGGATTATCCTCGCTTCTTCGGAAAGCTGCCCTTCGAGGTGAAGCACATCAGCGAATTTTTAGCCGAACAACTGCAGCAGAAGAAGCACCGCCTGAAAGGGGACGGACTACGAGTCACCTTTCAGGATCCCTGCCGGTTAGGCCGTCATCTGGGGGTGTACGAACCACCCCGCCAGGTGCTCCGGCATCTCTCCGGACTGGAATTCAACGAAATGGCCCATCACCATAAAAGAGCCATTTGCTGCGGGGTCACCGGCTGGATGAACTGCTCCCAGATTTCCAAACAGATTCAGGCGCAGCGGCTGCGGGAAGCCCGCGCCACCGGGGCGGACACCCTGATCACCGCCTGCCCGAAATGCCAGATTCACTTCCAGTGCGCCCTGCTGGACAAACAATTAAAGGAGGAAGTCAATTTAACGGTACAGGATTTAACCGAAGTCGTGGTAACCTATCTGGCTTAAATAAGTCTTAGAGGTCAAAAATAAATGGCGTTTCATAAGAAATAACCATTCGAAACCTTTCGTGAGGTTTTTTAAAAAGACCAAAACATTTAGGAGGTAAACTTTTCACGTTAAAAAAGGAGATGGAAATGACCCTAAACGAACGCCTTCGGAATGTGGCTGTTATTGGCGCAGCCGGGAAAATGGGCAGTGGCATTGCCCTGCTCCTGGCGCAGGAAATGACCTTACAAAAACTCCAGCCGGAAAATCGTAACCAAATTTACGAACTGAATTTAATCGATCTCAGTCCGGCCGGACTGGAAGGATTGCTGCGTTACCTGCGTCCCCAACTGGTCAAATTTGCCGAAAAAAACATTGTGAGTTTGCGGGAATTGTACCGCGAGCGGGCTGACCTGGTGGAAAACCACGAGATCATCCAGCAATTCGTCAACGATGCTTTTTTGCACCTTCGACCGAGCACCGAATTAAACGGGGCCAAAAACGCCCACCTGGTATTCGAAGCCATTGTGGAGAATGTGGATACCAAAGTGGCAGTTTTGTCCCGGCTAAACGATTTGTGCTCCCCGGAAACCTTCTATTTTACCAATACCTCCTCCATTCCCATTAAGCTGTTAAATGATAAAGCGGGACTGGATGGCCGCCTCATTGGCTACCATTTCTACAATCCCCCGGCAGTGCAAAAGCTGGTGGAGCTGATAACACCGGAAGGCGTACGACCGGAACTGCGGGAATCAGCCCTGGAACTGGGCAAGCGATTACGGAAAACCATTATTCCCGCCAACGACGTGGCCGGTTTTATCGGAAACGGTCACTTCATGCGGGACGGTCTGCACGCTATCTCCGAGGTGGAAAAGCTGAAAAGCGAGTTCTCCCACATCCAGGCCATTTACATCATGAATCGAGTCAGTCAGGATTTTCTGATTCGTCCCATGGGCATCTTTCAACTCATTGATTACGTAGGAATCGACGTATTCCAGTGTATTCTGAACATCATGAATCCCTACTTCCCGGAAGAGAATTTACACAGCGATCTGATTGACCGAATGGTAGCGCAAAAAGCTCTGGGCGGCCAGCATCCGGACGGCAGTCAAAAAGACGGATTTTTCCAGTATGCCAAGAATCGTCCGGTGGCGGTATTCGACCTGGAAACCTCCCGCTACGTTTCCTTTGAGGAAGGGAGCTGGAAGATGGAAGCGGATCAGCGCATCGGCGATCCGCCGGAAGGGTTTCTGCCCTGGAAAAGCCTGCTGCGCGATCCTCAGCGGGACCAGAAGTTAACCACCTATTTTGCCAATCTGAAAGCGAGCCACACCCTGGGCGCCCGCCTGGCGCTGGCGTACCTGAAACGCAGCAGGGAGATTGCCGAGAAACTGGTGGCTGACGGAGTGGCGAATTCGGCGGAAGATGTCAACGGCGTCCTGTTGAACGGTTTCTACCATCTCTACGGACCCATTAACGAGTATGTGTAGCGCCTGAACTCCCCCTCCCGGCGAGGGGAATCGGTGCGACCGGGAAACTTGTTCCTGGCAGCGCAATCTACCAGAGCAACGGAACGACAAAAATTTGGAGGAAAAAGAATGAATCAATTGACCAAACCTGTTTATTTAACCGCAGGATACAATACCATTTTTTTAGGCTCCGGTCGAAAAGAATTTCACCCCAAAAAACCGCGACCGGGGATTGATCACTACATCATCGAGGCGGGAAAAGGGACGGTGGGTCAGATTAACAGCGCCGAGAACATCGACGAGGGCGTGATTTCCAATTTCATGGCGGCGCGCTTCAATCGCCAGGGTAACCTGGCCGCCTTTATTCCCGCCATTGATCCGGCCCTGCTCTACAAGCCTTGCTCCCGCATCGAAGGCGCCTGCGGATCGGGCGGATTGGGGGTTTACACCGCTGTAAAGAGCGTGCTGTCCGGCGTTTCGGACGTGGTGCTGACCATCGGAGTGGAGGTGCAGAACTCGGTGAAAGCGGTGTACGGGGCGGATTTTCTGGCTGGTGCCGGTTATTATGCCGGGGAACGGAAAAACGGGCATGCCCATTTCTTCCCGGGGCAATTCTCCGACCGCGCCGGGGCTTGCTTCCGGAAATACGGCCAGGAGCCCATTCGCACCGCCATGGCTCGCTGGTACGAACAGGCCATTCTGAACGCCCGGCGCAATCCCAAAGCTCAGGAGTACCACAACACCACCGCAGACCTTTTTGCCGCCGGCATGACCCCACCCAATCCGAAGGTGTTTGTGGAACACCTCAATGTGTACGACTGCTCTAAAGTGACCGATGGCGGTTCGGCCATTTTGGTGACTTCGGCGGAAGGACTGAAAAAGCTGGAGGTCGATCCGAGCGAGGCCATCGAGGTGG
>JAJRXE010000106.1 GCA_024276455.1 Calditrichota bacterium | reverse complement strand
GACAGACTGGTGGGTTTTAAAATGAGGCCGGAAACGCACACCACTGCGTTCCGCTTTCGCGGCCATCTTGCTAATATTTTTCCGGGCTTGCTGTTCGTCCAACAACAGGGTGGGACGATTCAGCGAAGCCAACAGCGAAGCATCGATGGTTTGCATGTCACCTTCCTCCCCCGTAAACGGGATTTCGAATCGCACTGCAAGAATTAATTTGCTCCTCCCCCGGGCCTCAGAAGCGCATCCGTCGGTTACCGGACGCCGCGTGCAGAGCTTTCAGTAATATATGCAAATCCCGGTACGCCTGCCAGAAATTGCTCTTCACTGTCTCTCCTTCCCGAATGGCCCGGTAGAAGGCTTCCCACTCGTTCCGGTAGCCGCCGTCGTCCGGCACCTCTTCGCTTCGGTCAACGCTACCGGAGCGCTTCACGGTTATTTTGCTCCCTTCCACCACCAGACTTCCCCGGGAACCAAAAATTCGCAGCTGGTCTTCCCGCCAACCTGTCGCAGAGAAAAAGAGATTCAACTGTCCCTGCACACCGCTGGTGGTTTGAAATTGCAAGCCAAACGTATCTACCTCTCCAATCCGGGGATTCACGGTGGCGGTAAAGGCACTTCCGGCGGTGATTTCGTCAAACAACTCCCGGAGTCCGGCCACGTAATGGACTCCTCCATCGGTAACAAAGCCGCCGGGGTATTGATGGTGGATTCGCCAGCGGGTTCGGGCATAGGGATTGTCGACGTCCATTTTAATGAGCAAATTCCAGACGGCAGCGTAGGGCTGACCAATCTCTCCTGCGTTCAACATTTCGCTTACTCTTGCCAGGGTCGAACGATACCGGAAGTTCTCGGCGACCATTGCCACCGTGGGAAACTGCTCCGGGAAGCGCACCATTCGGCCTGCCTGGGTCAGATTTTTCGCCAGGGGCTTTTCGACCAGCACATGTTTGCCAGCCCGCAGGGCATCCCGGGTCACCGGATAGTTTAATTCAATGGGGAGGGCAATCAACACGGCTTCCACGTCCGCCCGGCGAAGCAGCTCCCGATAATCCAGCAGATAGGGCACGCCCCCAACCATCTCCGCAAAGGTACGGGCTTTCGGTTCGGTGTGGTTGCACACGGCTGTAATCGTAAAACGATCTGCCATTTCCCGCAGTGCGGGCCAGTGCAGTTCGCGGGCGGCAATTCCGCACCCAATGATGCCCAGTTTCACAGGGGTCATTTCATCCTCCGCTTCTTCCAGCAGCTTTTCTCAGATTGGTCCGGACTAAGCCACCGGGAAAATTTCGTCCAACTTTTCCTGGACCTCCGGGGTGATTTCCACCTCCAGGGCACCCAGATTTTCCTTCAACTGTTCCACCCGGGTGGCTCCCAGAATCACACTGGAGACGCCTTCCTGCGCTGCCACCCAGGCAATGGCTAACTGAGCCCGCGTGCAAACCAACTCGTCCGCCAGGGCTTTGAACCGCCGGGTCCGTTCGAGGTATTCTTCTTTGTAAACCATCTCCTGCAACCACTCAATCTGTGCCAGGCGGGAATCGGGCGGGATTCCCCGATCGTATTTACCGGTCAGCACCCCGGAAGCCAGCGGGCTCCAGGTCACCACTCCCATGCCGGTCTGCTGGGTCACAGGACGCACTTCCTGCTCGAAACGCTTGCGGAAAAGCAGACTGTACTGGGGCTGTTCCACCTGGGGGCGGTACAGATTTTTGTTTTCGCAAAGGTAGTTCGCTTCCATGAGCTGGGCGCCGGACCATTCGCTGGTTCCCCAATAGAGCACTTTTCCCTGGTGAATCAGATCGTCCATGGCGCGAGCGGTTTCTTCCAGGGGCGTATTTTCGTCGAAGCGGTGGCAAAAGTAAATATCCAGATAATCGGTGCCGATGCGCTGGAGGCTTTTCTCCACCGACTCCATGATGTGTTTGCGTGAGAGGCCACGGTCGTTCACGTCGTCGCTCATGGGCCAGAAAACCTTGGTGGAAATCACCAGCGTGTGGCGAGGAAATTCCTGCAATACTTTCCCCATGAAACGTTCCGCTTCGCCGTTGGCGTACACGTCCGCGATGTCGAAGAAATTAATTCCCGCCTCGTAAGCGGTGTGAATGATTTCCCGGGTGACCTTCTCATCCCGAACCAGATTGCCAAAGGTAGTCCAGCCCCCTAAAGAGAGTTTGCTCACCCGGGTACCGCATTTGCCCAGCGGACGATATTCCATTTCCTGTTTTGCCATGAATCAGGCCTCCTATTTTTCTATTCACCGTACTTTATTTTCTTTGAAAGAAAAATATAAGGAGGAAAACAGCATTTCCCCATCAACTTTTCAATTCCCGTCAAAGGGTTTTCTCTTCTCGCAATTCGGAGAAACGGCTCTCCCAAAAGTACCTAACGGTGGAACCAGTCCACCAGCGAAGTAATCCGCAACCTTTCTTTAAATTTTTCCGCAGAAATCGGTTGCCGAGGCCGAAAGGTGACCGCCACGGTTTTACCGGGCAGCAAATGAAAAAAATTGTCCGTAAAGAAACCGTCCAAATGCTGCGCTTGCAGGAAGACGTTTTTCGCCAATCGATCGGCCTTCATTTCAATCCGGAATCCGCTTTCAACGGGTTCAACGGAGGATTCGATCCGAACGACCGGCAATTTTTGGTCTTTTTCCGGCACAAAGAACCAGAAATTTTCCGAGACCGTGCGTCCGCCGCTGCGCAGTTCCGCCCACAAAAACACTTCCTCCGGTGGGAATCCGGCCAACCACTCTTCCCGAGGCGTTTTCCAGGCCAACACCCGGCCGTAAGCGGGAATCTCAACCACCCGGGCAACCTGCTTCAGCACCTGCCCGGAGAAATCCCAAAGGGTCACGTGCAGCTCCGCTCGGCGGCTCTCCGCAAGATCGGACACCACCATCACGTTGAGACGATTCTCCTCCTGAAAGGGACTTACCAGCAGGGGAGCGTAGAAACGGCGGGCGTAATAGTGCAGCGCCTTCCAGCGTCCGTAGTAATCGATGGAAGACCAGGAAGCGACCGGCCAGCAATCGTTCAGTTGCCAGTACAAACTGCCCATGCAATAGGGACGCAGGCGACGGAAGTGTTCCGCTCCCATTTTGATTCCTTCCGCTTGTAACACCTGGCTGAGCAGTAAAAAACTTTCGAAATCTTTCGGCGGCGGGTAGCGCTGTTCCAGGTAGGACTTAATAATGGCGTTGCCGCTTTCGTTTTTCTGGTGAGCCAACATTACCGGCGAAAACAGGTCCCAGTCTTGCGGTTCAGAAAACTTGCCAACGGTCTCGATATCCGGAAAACTCTGAAACCCGTATTCGCTGGCAAAGCGAACGTTCTGCTTCAAATAATTTTCAAACGGTTCCCGACCGTGCCACACTCCCCAGTAATGCACATCTCCGTAATCGGGATGGTTGGGGTAAATACTGCCCGCCGGGTCACTGGCCGGGGAAGAAGGCCAGTAGAGGCGCTCGGGGTCTTCCCGGGCACACACCCGGGGCAGTAAGTGGTGGAACAACTGCCGGTACTCTTCCCAGATTTTCCCCGTGTATTTCTCCTTCCAGCCCCAGTCGGTCCAGCCCCATTCAACTTCGTTATTCCCACACCACAGCGCCAGAGAAGGGTGCTGGCGCAGCCTGCGCACCTGGTAAATAGCCTCCTGCCGCACCGACTCCAGGAAGGCCCGGTCGGCCGGGTAAAGGGCACAGGAAAACATGAAATCTTGCCACACCAGCAGTCCCAATTCATCGCACAAATCGTAGAACACATCTTCTTCGTAAATGCCGCCACCCCACACGCGCAGCATGTTCATATGGGCCTCTACTGCACTCTGCAATAAATAGCGGTACCGTTCCGGGGTTACCCGGGGTGTAAAACTGTCTGCCGGAATCCAGTTGGCGCCCTTTGCAAAAATCGGCACTCCGTTTACCACCACGGTAAAACTTTCGCCCCTCCGGTCCTTTTCGCGGCGCACTTCCAGGGTGCGTAAACCGATTCGTCGAGTTGCCCGAACGGTCTCCCGTTTGCCAGACAACTCCACCCGCACAGCGTAAAGAGCCTGATCGCCATACCCGGCGGGCCACCAGCGGCGGGGATGGTCGATGGTAAACTTCTTCTTCCATCGGTTCATTCCCTTTTTGCCCTTCTTGCTCCCCATTTGTACCACCAATCGCTCATTGACAAAAATGCGTAATTGCAAATTCCTTTCCGCTTCCAGTTCAAAGGCAATCCGGGCTTCTAATTCGGCCTTTTCATCCCTGAGGGAAAGCTGACGAATAAACAGATCGCGAATAATTAATTCCTCCCAGGCACGCAGATACACCGAACGCCAGATGCCGCTGGTCACCAGGCGCGGTCCCCAGTCCCAGCCGTAGTGGTAAGGCGCTTTGCGAGTGTAGGGACTGGTTCCCTCGCCCGGATCCGCGGTGGAAGGATAGTTGATCTTCTCTTTCGCCAGACGGGGCAACACTTCGTTAATGGGCGAGCGGAAATACAACTGCAGCGTGTTGATTTCCCGCAGCAAATGGCCCACCTCCACTACCCACTGCCGGAACATGTTATCGGACTCCAGGATTTTCTCCCCGTTCAAACGCACGGTGACATAGGTATCCAGACCGTCGAAAACCAACTCGTGACGCTTTTTCGCTAAAAATTCCGATGTTAACAAAAAATTCAACCGGTATTCCCAATCGCTCTTTCCGATCCATTGTAATTTCTGCTCATTCGTACGATAAAAAGGGTCCGGAATCTGTTTGTTTGCCAGCAGATCCAGATGGACGCACCCCGGCACGGTGGCCGGTTTCCAGTGGTCGCTTCCGGCCCGAGTAAATTGCCAGCCTTCATGTAACTTTTTCTCTAACATCGAAACTCCTTTCCTCCTGCCGATTAACCGTAACGAAACCCCTTACCCCGTCAAGGCCGAAAAAACCTTCTCATTCTCAACCTCCCATTCAAGTTTAATACTCATCGGCTCCGGTGTCAAAAGATTTATGAAGCCATCTTCACAAGACGGGGTCGAAACCCGCCTGACCATCCCGGCAAAAAATTCCCTACCTTGCTTTCCGAACTTTTTGAATTTAAGTTAATCATTCAATTTTTAAGGGAGAATACGAAGTGCGTTTATTCATCATAAATTGTTTATTCCTGTTCCTGTTTGTTCTTGGTTGTAACACCCGGGTTACCAATCCGCCGGACGAACCTCCCCCCGATTCCGAGCGGATTGATCTGGCGCCCATTGGCAGCGACAGCACCCTGGAAGTGGTGACCTGGAACGTGGAAAATTTTCCCCAATTGAATGACCAAACCATCTCGGACGTGAAAGAAATTATTCTGGACCTGGACGCCGACCTGTACGCCCTGGAAGAAATTGCCGACACCAATAGCTTTCGCAAGTTACTGAATCAGCTTCCCGATTACGACGGACTTTATTCCAGCGACACCTATTACAACGGTTCTTACCAGAAAACCGCCGTAATTTACAAGACCGCTTTAATTACGATCAGCAACAAAAAAATGCTGTTTACTGACGACAGTTACAGCTTTCCGCGTCCGCCTTTGCAGGTGTACGTGCGGGCCACTCAAAATCAGCAAACTTTCGATTTTACCCTCATCGTATTGCACTTAAAAGCCAACGGAGAGCCTTCGAGCGTGCAGCGGCGGCGTTCCGCCTGTTCAAAACTAAAACAATACCTGGATGAACAACTCAACACCGCGGCGGACAAAGATTTTGTGGTGGCGGGCGACTGGAACGACTCCCTCACCGACCCGGAAACCGAAAACGTGTTTCAAGTTTTTTTGAACGATCCGCAAACCTACATATTTTTGACACTTCCGCTGGCTCAAAACGCCACCGACAATGCCAGTTACATCGGCGGAAGCTTCCGCAGCCTGATCGATCATTTAATGATTACTGCAGATGCGCTGGACGAATACGACAACGGCACCACCAAAGTGGTGAAGATCGATCAATATTTCAGTGCCTACGTCCACGAGGTGTCCGATCACCGGCCGGTGGCCGCAATTTTTCCGGTTTTCACCGTCAACTAAGAACATGAGTAATCTTTCAAAAAACAAGACTAAAAAGGAGAACATAATGAGCGATATTCAAAAAAGTCTGGAAGCGCTAAAGCTGGCGCTTAAAACCGAACAGGAAGGGTACCAATTGTACAAGTCCGGGGCGGAAAAAGCCCAAAATTTTTTGGTCCAATCCATTTTCATCCAGTTAGCCAAGGACGAGCTCATGCACATGGACTTAATTAAACGATTCTACGCCCAATTGCGCGACGCCGGCAGCTGGACCGAACTCACCCCGGAAGAAAAGAATTACAAGGGGATCAAAGGAGAATTCAAAACCATTTTCTCGGAAGCCCTGCAAAAGACAGAAAAAGGTAAGGCCGAGATTAGCGACAACGACTTGGAAGTGTACGACCAGGCGATTGATTTTGAGAAAAAC
Source organism: Calditrichota bacterium (assembly GCA_024276455.1). GTDB lineage: Bacteria > Calditrichota > Calditrichia > RBG-13-44-9 > RBG-13-44-9 > JAJRXE01. The sequence goes on along the minus strand of JAJRXE010000106.1, from coordinate 12,765 downwards.
GGCGTTTCCATGTACGACAAACTGTACAAAGAAAGCACGGATGAAAAAGCCAAAATGTTTTATCTTTTCTTGCGCGACATGGAACAGGAACACTGGGACATTCTGGACAACGCCAAACAATATTTGACCGATCCAGGAAGCTGGTACACCCAGCAGGAAGGGTGGACCATGGAAGATTAACCGGGTGGGTCTCTCCATTTTTTTGTTGAAGCCGATGGAATCCCATCGGCTTTTTTGTTCTCTTCAAAACCCCACTCCCGTTGTCCTGGACTTTTTACCAATGATCATCACATTTTCCCCAAAACAAAAGTGAAAAATTCCCTTAACCTTATTTTATTAATTTCAAACAAACTACAGCAATGCTCTTTTACTTTTCTGTTTTTTAGAAACTCAGCGAAAGAATTGACCGATACAGACAAATATGAATGGTTTGTACGCCAAGCTTGACCTGTCACTCATTGCCCGGACCAAACGAATGTTCGACGTGGCGGGTCACTACTCCCGTCCAGAGGTGTCTCAATTCTTCTAAAACCAAATTCAAGCCAAAATTCCTGATTTGTTCGAATAAAGGCTTGTTCAGGGAACTTCTTGGTGAGGGAGCATTTTAATAAGCAGGAAAAAAATGGGGGTTAAAAATGGCCTCCGTGGCAATTTTACCGGTGCTACGTCTTAATCGTGATTTTTTACAAAGATTGAAAGAGCATTTGCAACAAATCTTTGGAACCGAGGTGGTGATAACCAACAGTATCGGAATCCCCCCTATTGCCTACAACCCGAATCGCGATCAGTACGATTCCACCTTGATTCTCCGCTACATTACTCCCCTAAAAAAGGGATTTGCAAAATTGTTGGCGATTGCCGAACCGGATTTGTACTCCGAGGGACTCAATTTTGTCTTCGGAGAAGCCGATCCGGTTCATGGCGTGGCAATTATTTCCCTGGCGCGTTTACGGGAAAGTTTCTACGGGCAACCTGAAGATCCGGAATTGTTCTTCCAGCGTGCTCTGAAAGAGGCGGTCCACGAGCTGGGGCACCTGTACAGGCTGCCCCACTGCCCTGACCCCACCTGCGTCATGCATTTTTCCAACACGTTAAAGGACACGGATCGTAAACAGGCCCATTTTTGCAGCCAGTGTCGCGCAAAATTAGAGCAGGCACAATGAAACCGGCAAGCTTGAAGCAAATCATTCCCCGACTTCTGCAATGGAAGGGAAAAACCTACGCAACCGAATTAGACATTTTTCTTACTGACCGGAATAGCGGAAAAATCTTTAAATGGTTCCTGGCAGCTCTGCTTTTTGGAACCCGTATCTCTGAAGAAATAGCCAGAAGGACCTACCGCCATTTCCAGACTAATGGTCTTACCACGGCATAATCCATCCTTCAAGCCGGTTGGAACCGCCTGGTTGAAATATTGGATGCCGGTGGGTATGTTAGATATGATTTTAAGACAGCGAACAAACTGTTGGAAGTGACCCGGAATCTTCTGGAAAAATACCAGGGGGATTTAAACCGGCTGCATGATCAGTCCCGGGATTTGGAACAGCGCATCCGGGAGTTAGGAAAGGGGATTGGCCCGACCACCGTGCAAATCTTCCTCCGGGAACTCCGGGGAATCTGGCCCAACGCCCAACCGCCGCTGTCTTCCCTGGCCGAATTATTGGTCAAACGAGGTTGCCGGGTACCATCCACCCTCATGACGTAAATATCCCAATTTCCATCACAATTGCTGTGAAAAGTGAGTCCTTTTCCAGCGGAGACCAACAAGGAGAAAGATCTCTCGCTGGATTGTAAGTTATTCTTTTTAATTCAGAACCATCCGGGTTCATCATATAGAATATAAGATTCCCGTCCCGATCGCCATCGATGATTAACAAAATCTTGAGGGTTTTGTCCGTCTTCGAATATCTTGCGACCATTCTTTTACCTCGTAACAAATCTGTTTCGGAGCCCGAAACCATTACAAAGATTCCGGCACTCCCAGAGGGACAACCAACACGCCGAATATGGTTATTCGGGGAATGTTAGTTAGAACAGGAGGTTGAAGGTGTTACCGTTATCCGCAAGTTGGGGAAACGAATCCAATATTGCTGAATAATATTACCAATTGTTTAAAGTTGAAGGCTGTTTTAACCGCCTACTTTTAATATTCATTAAAAGCACAAACTTAAACTGACTTTGTCAACAAAAAGAATTGCAGAATGGGGAAATTTTATTTTTGCAGAGGGAGTTTCGGACGATGCCACCCAATTGACAACCACGGACCATCTATTTTTCCCCATCTTTGGGCAGGTATTTGTCCGCCAGCCGGATCAAAAAAGACTCCAGCAAAGCGGCGATTAGCAACAGGGTCGCCACATATTTAGCGTAAAGCGGTAGCATCTCCCGGAATACCAGATAGGTCTGGTGAAAACTACCGGTCTGCAGAAACACCACATTCAGATGAAAAGCCATTCCGTAACTGATCCAGGAGGCCGGGAACTCCAGCCAGGCCACCGGATTGACCAGGATTTGCCAGACGCCCTGCCAGCCCATCATGTCGTAACTAATCACCGCCACGTTAAATCCGGTCAAAAACACCCCCAGCAGTGGCAGCCCCACAATAAAGCCACTCAGAACACCGCTGAAGAGAGAGATGTTGTTCAGGGTTAAAATGATGAGGAAAAGAATCAGAAAATTCCAGCGGGCTTTGAAATATTTCTCCATCAGACGGGCCATCCAGAGAGGATACACCAACAACCAACGGATCTCTTTTTCTACCACCGAAGGGGCAAAATAAATTCCCGCCAAGAAAAAAACCGCCGCCACAAACATGTAAACATACGGCACCTGTTCAAACAGATCGGAAAACATGGCGAACCTTCCTGTTCTTCTGGAGGAAATATTACGGAATCCAACCGCACAACGCAACCAGAGAAGCGATTTCTTGAAAATCCTACTGCAATGAAGGAAAGAATTCTGTATTTTAAAGCAACAAACAGTTTGTTGGAGGTAAAAAAACGGCATGCTTCGCCGATTTAGCAGTCAGTTTCTGGGCATGAACTCCGCGGTGGTGTACCAGGGCAATACCGCTTACCTCGTCGATCCGGGTGTTTTCCCCTGGGAAATCGAACGCATCGAGCGCTTTCTGGAAAAAGAGAGCTTATCGCACCTAACGGTACTGCTTACTCATACCCACGGAGACCACATTTCCGGGTGGCATCGCTTTCGAAAACACCCCACTTACGGACACCGGGCCATTCAATCCAAGCCGCTGGCCATGCGGGAGAACGATCTGAAATACCTGAAAGGTATGTGGCGCAAGCAGGGCATCGAAGAACTGGACCAACTGGCCTTTCCCGAACCGATCCATTACCTGGAAAACGGGAGCCTGCAACCCATCCCGCCCTACTCATTCACCCTTTACCACGTACCGGGACATTCGGTGGACATGAGCGTCATTATTATCCCGGAAGAAGAAATGATTTTTTCCGGCGACATGCTCATTCAGACCCCGCTGCCGTTTATTCTGCACAGCACTTACCAGTACTGGCACAGCCTGAAGCTCCTGAAGCAACTGGTTCACCAGTACAACTTACGCTGCCTGGTCCCCGGACACGGCAAACCGGCCAAGACGCAGGAGGAAATTCTACGGCGCATCGAGCATGAACGGCACTACTTGCGGCAACTGGTGTGGCAGGGAATCAAATACGCGCGGGCGGGATATTCCGGAGACGAATTGCGACAACAGCTTTACCAGCTTTACCCCGACAACAGCGGATTTCATCCCCATCAGACCAATGTACAAACTTTTCTGCGGGAACTGGATCTCTGGTTGGCGAAAGAAAATTTTAACTGGGAAATGGAATAAATAAACTAATCGAACGCTTATGAAGATAGAAACAGCTCTCACGAAATTGTTTAGCATTGAATACCCCATTGTGCAGGGAGGCATGATCTGGGTTTCCGGCTGGAAGCTGGCGGCGGCGGTTTCCAACGCGGGGGCACTGGGACTGATTGGCGGCGGTTCCATGGAACCGGAGCTCTTTCGGGAACACATTCGGAAGTGCCGGCAGGCTACCCGCAAACCTTTTGGGGTCAATATTCCCCTGATCAGCAAATACGCCGAACAGCTGGTGCAGGTGACTCTTGAGGAGAAGGTCCCCATTGTATTCACTTCGGCGGGAAATCCGGCCAAATTTACCGAACGCCTGAAAGCAGAAGGAGCGACGGTGGTTCATGTAATTGCCAACGTTCGTTTTGCCCGCAAAGCCGAAGCGGCAGGGGTTGATGCGGTGGTCGCAGAGGGATTCGAAGCGGGCGGTCACAATGGGCTGGACGAAATTACCACCCTGGTGCTGGTGCCGCAGGTGGTGGACGCGGTGAACATTCCGGTGATTGCCGCCGGGGGGATTGCGGATGGTCGGGGGATGTGCGCTGCCCTGGCATTGGGAGCCGCCGGGGTGCAAATCGGTACTCGTTTTGCCGCCTCGGAGGAATCTTCCGCCCACCCCAAGTACAAACAGGCGATTGTAGAAGCGGACGATACCGCTACCGCTTTGATTATGAAAAAACTCATCCCGGTCCGCCTCATCAAGAACAAATTTTACCAGGAAATCAAATCCCTGGAAGAAAAGGGCGCTTCCATTACCGAAATGGCGCGCTTTTTGGGGAAAGGACGCGCCCGGCAGGCTATTTTTGAGGGCGACCTGGAGGAGGGAGAAATCGAGGTCGGCCAGGCGGCCGGACTCATCCGGGACATCCTGCCTGCCGGCGAGATTGTGAAACGACTGGTGCAAGAATACCAGCTCGCCAAGAGCCGACTTCCGTAGAAACGACAACGCGCTGGCGGGAGAAAAATAATTTTTCGTAAACCTTTTGCACGATTCACCGTTAAAGGAAAAAACTTTCTGTATTCGGGAGATAAAATAATGAAGTATTTCACCCTTTTGTTGCTTTTTTTCTTCCTTCAAATGGGTTTCAGTCAGGTTGAACCCATTCCCACCGTTAGGGAACTTGCCCGGGCCAGTGCCGAATTTCAAAAAATCGAACAGGCCAGCCGAGCACGACAAATCCAGCTCTTTAAACAACTGAACTACCAGCGCAGCGGACAGGACGATTTCGACCAGTACTTTTACGATTTGCACTTCACCATTAGGCTGACCCCGGAAATGCTGGAGGGAGATGTCACCGGTTATTTTCGCAGCAAGGTGGACGGACTGCAGCAAATCCAGCTGGATTTCGACTCCCGGGACGATTTGCAAGCCTGGCAAAACCTGCGTGTCCGCGGAAACGTGAGCGACTGGTCTCTGGCGGACTGGAAACTCACCGTAACCCTGGATCGGGTTTACAATTACGGAGAAACCTTCTCCATTTCCGTCCACTACCGGGGGCTGCCCCGCAGCAGCGGTTTTAAAGGATTCTCGTTCGACACCAATTCTCAGGGGTCGCCGGTTATTTCCACCTTAAGTGAACCGTACCTGGCCCGCACCTGGTGGCCCAGCAAAGACGACCCCGCCGACAAACTGGACTCCGTTCGCATTTCCGTCACCGTACCGAACAGCCTGGTGGTGGCGTCCAATGGTCTGCTGCAGGAGGTGGTTCAGGCCGCCCCGGACAGCCAAACTTACATCTGGTTCGAAAAATATCCCATCACGACTTACCTGGTCTCGCTGGCTATCTCCAATTACGCCACTTTTCAGGATTCCTTCGAATATGAACCCGGGAAATTCATGCCCATTGAATATTTTGTTTATCCTTCCGAATTGGGAGTGGCTGAGCAGGCGTTTAAAAAATTGCCGGATATGCTGCGGGTTTACAGCGATCTGTTCGGATTGTACCCATTCATCGAGGAAAAATACGGACACGCCCACTTTGAGTGGGGCGGCGCCATGGAGCATCAAACCTGCACCAGCATCGGCTACGTGAGCACCTACTGGGAAACGGTGTACGCCCACGAACTGTCTCACCAGTGGTTTGGCGACCTGGTTACCTGTCGCGACTGGGGCAACATCTGGATGAACGAAGGTTTTGCCACCTACAGTGAAGCGCTGTGGCTGGAACAGTCCCGGGGAAAAGATGCCTACCACGAATACATCAACGATTACGAATCCAGCATTGACAAATGGGGAACGGACGCCATTTACCGCTACAACACCGACGATGTATGGTACATCTTTCATCGAACGGTGTACACGAAAGGCATGTGGGTATTGCACATGCTGCGGCACGTGTTGGGCGACTCGATTTTTCTGAGCATTCTGCATGACTACCCTTTCGATCCGCGCTTTGCGTTCAAAAATGTGACTACGGAAGACTTTCAGGATTTTTGCGAAGAAAAAAGCGGCCGACCGCTGGGCTGGTTCTTCCAGCAATGGATTTACGAGAAAGGGTATCCCATTTACAAATGGGGCTACGGTACTTACACGGCCAATTCCCAGCGTTACCTTTACCTGCAAATCAAACAGACCCAGAAAGAGAATTTGTGGGACCATCTGTACAAGATGCCGATTGACATCCGAATGGAGTTTCCCACCGCCCCGGCTCAAACGGTGGTGGTGTGGGATTCTCTGGAAACTCAGGAATTTCACCTGCCCATTCCGGAAGAACCCTCGCTGGTAGTATTCGATCCGGACAACTGGCTGCTGGAGAAGAACAGTCAGGTGGAAGTCTCGGTGCCCGTCCCGGAGCTGCCCGCCACCTTTACGCTGGAACAAAACTATCCCAATCCCTTCAACGGGCGGACTACGATCCGCTTTGGCTTGAAAGAAGGCGGGCCAATCACCCTGCAAATCTACGACCTTACCGGACGGAAAGTTCGCACCGTTCTGGAAGGGACCCTGGAACCCGGCTGGTACGAACCCAGCTGGGACGGCACCGACGAGCGGGGTAACCATGTGGCCAGCGGACTCTACATCTACCGCCTGAAAACCCCGGTAGGTAACCTGCAGCGAAAACTGCTGCTCATTCGTTAACCGGCTGTTTCACCAGAAACTTACCCGGGGCAATGCGCCGGGTTTTCTGCTGTACGCTCAATTGAGCGGCGGGAAAATGAAACGGGAGCACGATGAGCCCCGACCCGTTATCCGGTAGTTTTTAACTCCATCCTGCTGGCCCACCCACCGGAAAACCCCGGTAATTTTATCTTTTGGTTGAATGTTGAAAAAGAGAAACCTACATTAGTTAATCCGGTACCTTAGCAACGAACAGAAGCAACATAAAACACGGGGGAATACCATACCGACCATCAGTCACCAACTGGCGGAATTTGCGGTAAATCTTAAATACGAAGATTTACCTGCGGAAGTGGTGCACCAGGTGAAGCGTTTTCTGCTGGATTCCATCGGCTGCGCCTTCGGGGGATGGGACACCGAGGACGTACAGATTCAGCACTGGCTTCATCAGGAGATGGGAGGGAAACCGGAGGCGCGAGTCTGGGTCAGCGGGGCACAAATGCCCGTGGCGCATGCCGCCCTGCTCAATAGCCTGCTCATCCGCGCCCTGGACTACAACGATATCTACTGGGAAGACGATCCCTCGCATCCCAGCGATCTCATTCCTGCCGCCCTGACTCCGGCGGAAGCCCTGGGAAAAAGCGGGAAAGCGGTAATCACCGCCATCGTGTTAGCTTACGAATTCGAACAGCGCCTGTGCGAATTTGCCCATCCCGGCATCCGGGAACGCAAGTGGCACCACGCCACCCTGACCGGTTTTGTAAGTCCGATTGTGGCGGGAAAAATTCTGGGACTGAACGTGGAGCAGATGGTGAACGCCATCGGCATTTCCGGTAGCCACACCTGCACCCTGGGCGCGGTGACGGCCGGAAAACTTACCAACATGAAGAACACGGTGGATCCCCTGGCGGTGCAGGCCGGCGTGATCGCCGCCCTGCTGGCTAAAGAAGGCTACACCGGTCCCGAGCATGTGATTGACGGAAAGGAGGGGCTGGTGGACGCCCTGGGACCGGAATTCGAACTGAATATTCTAACTGACAACCTGGGGAGGGACTGGCGGATCCTGCGCTGCAGCATGAAGGCTTACGCCGCGGAGGCATTGACCCATTCTCCCATCACGGCCACCCTGAAGATTGTGCAGGAGAACAACTTGCAGCCGGAAGAAATTTCAGAGATCCTGGTAAAAACGGTGGCGCGGGCAGCCGACATCCTTTCCGACCCGTCCAAATACCAACCGACCAGCAAAGAAACCGCCGACCACAGCCTGCCTTATTGCCTGGCGGCGGCGGTAGTGGACGGAATGGTAACTCCGGCTCAATTTACCACCGAAAAATTAAACGATCCTCGCATTCGGAAACTGCTTCCTAAAATCAAAGTTGTGGCGGAGCCGGAATTCGAGGAACTTTTCCCGCGCCTGAAAGCCACCGAAGTAACCATTACCACCACGGAGAACGTAAAATACATTCTCCGGGTGGATTACCCCAAGGGAGATTACCGTGATCCCATGAGCGAGGAAGAATTACTGGCCAAGTTCGACAGCATGGTGCTGGAAAAAGTAAGTCCGGAGAAACGCGACCGCATGGTGGAAACGATCTGGAATCTGGAAAAAATCGAGAATGTGCAAGAGTTCGTTCAGCTTCTCACCCGGTAAGCTCTCGACTGTTGGGAAGAAAAAAATCGGGAAATCCGATCTGGTTTCCCGAGCTAAAGTTCAACTAACTAAAAGAAAGAATTGCCCTTTGTGACACCGGACGTGCATCTGCAAATCATCGACTTCGTCATTTTCGCCATTGCCAATCTGGTTAATCTGTTCATTAGCGGAATTTTTTTAGCACGCCGTGCCGGTCAGGAACAAATTGAAAACGCCCTGGGACTCGTGCTGGTCACTTTTACCTTCCCGCTGGCAATTCTGATTATCTGGAATGGCGCCCTGGGACGGGAATGGTGGACGCTGGTGTTGCCTTCCTTGCTGGTGGGGTACCTGCTTGTAGAACTGCTCCTGGATTACATCTTTAAAATCGATTTTCGCCACACCACCCTGCTCTGGCCTTATCTGCTCATTTACTACCTGGCGCTAATGGGAATGATCGGTTATTGCTTTTTGGTGAAGCCGCTTTACGGCTTCATTACGCTGGCGAGCTATTTAATAAACCTGGCCGCCACCTGGTGTTCGTACACCAGGGTTGGGCACGGTTAATTTCCCCTCCTTGAACCAGACACCTTGCGGACTTCTTCTCTTTGGAACGGTTCATTTCCAGAATTCCACCGGCCAGTCCTTGTCACCCAGGACGTGCTGTTCTTTTAAATAGGCACCGATTTTCTGCAACTCTTCCGGGGAGGCCTGCTGTTCCACCGCCGGAAAGACCTCCTTTTCCTCAAAACGGATGTGTACACTCAGCAATTCGGCAAAGTCTTGTAAACTTCCGGACACCTCCGACCCGTGACGGCGGAACTCCCCAATGATCCGGCGAAACAGCTCATGTTCCTGCAGAAGTCGATCAGCCAGGTGCTTCCCCTTTTCAGTACGGCGGAGCAGTTCCACCAGCGCTGTTTCCTCCCGACGGAAATGGCCCACCAGCAGATTTTCCCAGATATGTAGCACGTATTTAATCATTTCGTCCGGATCAGCCTGTCGTTCCAGGCCCTTTTTTATCCGCAAAGCCACCACCAGACCGTCGTGGTGTTCCCAAGAAAGGGTCTCCAGATTCTTATCGCGTTTCATGTGTGGCTCCCATCTTTCACACCCAATAAAATTAATCAAATTCATGACCAATACCAATAAGATGTGTGGGAAACATTTCTCGTTACACCGGCATGATGATTCCTTATCCAATATTAACGATTTCCTTTGAATTAGAGGACATTTCTCTGGAAGAAAGGGAGGAAACGCCGGCATGAAGCCGGCGGCTACCTGTCCACGAATTTTCACGATTTGACACAAAACAATTATTTACCTTTCTCCCCGTCGACAGGCCCGCCGGCGCCTCCATTTTTGCCCGCGAAACACCCGAAAAAGGACCGAAACAAAAAAATTAAGCGTCCCGCAAGGGACGCGGTGAAAATAGCCCCGGATGAAATCCGGGGAATCGATACCAGGAAAAATCCGGAAGATTTTTCAATGACGTCCAAGGAAGGACAATTGACCATTGACCTAATGACCGAAAATCAGGGACGATTTTCAAGTGCTGGCGCCTACCCGACCGGGCTTGACCAACAAAACAGCGGGTGAAATTTCCTTTCCGCTTGCCTGTTTCCATTCCCTCTTTTAGCTTTAAACACTACACAGGAAAGTCAACAATACCGATGGAGGACTCGTGTAATGAAAAAATATCTTATCTTTTTTCTGGCGCTGTTTTTTATCTTGCCGCTGCAGGCTCAGAAACGGGCGTTCACCATTGCCGATTTGTACAAAATCAAAAGTGTGAACGATCCGCAGATTTCACCCGATGGGAAACAGATTGCCTTTGTGGTCACGGAATATTTCCTGGAAAAGGGAGAGTCCAATTCCGAAATTTATTTGATGAACGCCGATGGATCCAACCTGCGGCAGATGACCAACAATCCGGCCGGGGATTTTCACCCTCGCTGGTCGCCGGACGGCAAGTACCTGCTGTTTGTCTCCACCCGCAACGAGGGGGCTCAGGCCTGGCTACTACCGGTGAATGGCGGCGAACCCCGCCAGCTTACCCACTTTTCCACCGGTGTAGACAATCCCGAGTGGACGCCGGATGGCAAATGCATTGTCTTCTCTTCCATGGTTTTTCCGGAATGCGGCGCCTGCGACGACTGCAACAAGAAGATTAACGACGGCTTGAAAAACGGACCGCTGCAGGCCCACATGGCCGACCGTCTGCTCTACCGGCACTGGAATTTCTGGAAAGACGGCCGGCGGCGCCACATCTTGAAATTCTCGCTGGACAATGAGGAGATCATCGATTTAACACCGGGCGATTACGATGCTCCTTCCTTTTCGCTGAGCGGTGCTACCGGATTTGCCATCTCTCCCGACGGCAAGGAGATGTGCTACGTCTCTAACCACGACTTGCACGAGGCGGAAACCACCAACAAAGACCTCTGGCTGGTCTCTTTGAACGGCGGAGAAAGCAAAAATATTACCGACGAGAACGAAGCCTACGACGGTGACCCGCGGTATTCTCCCGACGGACGCTACATTGCCTACCGGATGCAAAAAGTCCCCAAATTCGAAGCGGACAAATTCCGCCTGGCCATTTACGACCGTCAAACCGGCGCGAAGCGAATCCTAACCGAATCGTTCGACAATTGGGTGGACGATTTTCAGTGGGCTCCGGATTCCCGCAGCATCTACTTCACCGCCGATGTGAAGGGACACGTACCGCTGTACAGGGTGGACATTAAATCCGGCAAAATCACCCCGGTGCTGGATGTGAAGACCATCGACGCCTTCGATGTTTCGCCGGATGGCAAGTGGGTGGCGGTGAGCCGACGCGCCATTGCTGAACCGCGGGAAATCTGGCGGGCACCCCTGAAAGGCAAAGCGGAGAAGAAGAAAGCCATTCGCCTCACCACCTTTAACAAAGAAATAGAAGAGACCGTGGACATCCGGCCGGCCGAAGAGCTGTGGATTCCCAGCCCCACCGGCAAGAAAATCCACACCTTTCTGATCAAACCGCACAATTTCGATCCCAACAAGAAGTACCCGCTGATTCTCAACGTGCACGGCGGTCCGCAGGGCCAGTGGGCGGACGCCTTCCGGGGCGACTGGCAGGTGTACCCCGGCGCCGGTTACGTGCTGGCCTTTCCCAATCCCCACGGTTCCACCGGCTACGGACAGGAATTCACCAACGCCATTTCCAAAGACTGGGGCGGCAAGGTGTACCAGGACGTCATGGCGGTGGCCGACTCAGTGGGACGCCTGCCATTCGTGGACGAGAACCGCATGGGCGCCATGGGTTGGTCCTACGGTGGATACATGATGATGTGGCTGGAGGGCCACACCGACAAATTCAAAGCCATCGTCTCCATGATGGGGGTGTACGACCTCCCGGCCATGTACGGTGCCACCGAAGAACTCTGGTTTCCGGAATGGGACCTGGGCGGTACTCCCTGGGACTCGGACCTCTACCAAAAATGGTCGCCCCACAATTACGTGAAGAATTTCAAAACTCCCTGCCTGGTGATTACCGGCGAACAGGACTTCCGGGTGCCTTACACCCTTAGCCTGGAATTCTTCACCGCCCTGCAGAAAATGCGGGTACCTTCCCGTCTGATTGTGTTCAAGAACGACGGACACTGGCCCAATTTCGTGAAGTCGATGCCGTTTTACTACAACGCCCACCTGGATTGGTTCCACAAATATCTGGGGGGCGATCCGGCCCCTTACGACATGATTAAAATGTGGCGCAATCAGGCTTTCGAAGAGGAATTGAAAGAATAAAATACGGAATGAACAAAGCAGAATTGTTTTCTTAAAAAATTGGAAAAAGAGGATTTATCGTCAAACGGGCTGGTTTCTTACGAAAGGCCAGCCCGTTTTTGCGGCTACTTTTCTGAAATGTTTACTTCCCCAACCGGTAAGAAATACCGGCCATGAATTTAAACTCCAGTCCCGGTTGGTTAACGGCTCGGTCGGCATCGCGGTAAGTGTAATCTTCCCGGGGATTGATTGCCTCGCCATCGGGACTGTACGAGGTATCGTGCCCATAGAGGGTGGCCGGAAAAAAATAGTTGACTCCCACCGTCAACGAAAACTTCATTTTCTGCCCAATCGGGAAACGACTCTCCGCCCCGATTCCCAAACCCCAGTGCCTACTGCTTACATCAAAATCTTCGTTGTCTCCAATAAATTTAAAAT
>JAJRXE010000105.1 GCA_024276455.1 Calditrichota bacterium | reverse complement strand
GGACCAGAACGACACCCGGCTTTTTCTGATGAGCACGGGGCGTTCCCTGCGGCAGGGACAGGGCTACTTTGTGGATTACTGGATTTTCTTTCCCACGGTGGGGTACGGGTTAACGAATTTTTTGTCTCTCGGGGGCGGCATCAGCCTGTTCCCATTTTCCAGCGAACAATTGTTTTATTTTGCCCCAAAGATGCGCCTCATTCACACTGACAATTTCGATCTGGCCGGTGGAGTGCTGTTTTTAGGGGTGCTGGGTGGAGGCGAAGGCAGCAGCGGCGGACTGGCTTACGGGGTTGCGAGCATCGGTTCTTACGTTTCTTCTTTCACAATTGGCGCCGGTTGGGGATTTGCGGGAGGTGACTTCGCCAACAAACCGGCCCTGATGCTGGGTGCCCAGCATCGCCTTTCGGCCCACGCTATGCTGGTCAGCGAAAACTGGTTTCACGAAGATCTGGAAGGCGCGGTGCTCTCCTTCGGAGTGCGCTTAATCGGACGGCGGCTTACCGGCGACCTGGCACTCTGGTATTTTACTCAGGTGCATGCCAATGGATTCCCCTTTATTCCCTGGCTGAGTCTGGGAATTAATTTTGGTAAGCGGTAGTCCAGACCGATTGGTGTTTTCTTACCGTAAAGAAAGAGTCGAGCGACTGTGACGCTACTACAAATTTTGACTTTGCTTACCGGATTGCTGGTAGAGAGCGGACTGGTCTTGTTTTTCATTTCTGCCCTGCGCGAGCAGGAGCCGGGGGCGGCTCGCAAAGCCGTCCTGCTGGCCGGTATTAATCCTTTGATCTGGGCTGGTCTGTTGCTGTTTGGTCATCTGGATTTTGTGCGAGGGGTGAATCTTACCGTGCTGCTTGCGCTGTTTGCCTTTTTCCTGATTTCCCTGGTGCGGTATTTCCCACCCCGGCCGGAAACGGATCTTTCTACAATAGAACAGTTTGACGAACGCGACCACATGTTCTCGCGCAATGCGCTGCAGTACCATCCCGATTTGTTAGCGCGTTATTTCGAATTGCATCCCGAGCGGGAAGAAATCGACCGTCATTTACACGGCAAACCGGAATTGGGGGAGCCGGGTGGAAAATTCTACGATCCGTTGCTTACCGGCATGGCCGATGCAGCGTTTGCCTTTCTGGATCGCCAGAAAAAACTGGTAGAGGGCGAAAAACGTCCGGAAAAAGCGGTTACCGATCCGCTTGCGGTGGCCGCCGCGATCCGTTTTCTGGCAAAATATTACGGTGCTGTGGACGTTGGATTCACCGCTTTGCAGCCTTACCACTTTTACAGCCATTACGGGCGGCGGGCAGAGCAGTGGGGCGAGCCGGTACGGTCTGCCCACACCCATGCGGTGGTTATTCTGGTAGCGATGGACCAGCAGATGCTTAAGTACGCCCCAAGCGCGCCGGTCATCATGGAATCGGCCCGGCAGTATGTGGAGGCGGCCAAAATTGCGCACCTGATTGCTCACTATTTGCGCGGGCTGGGTTATTCGGCGCGTGCCCATGTGGACGGGAATTACGAAGTCATCTGTCCGCCCCTGGCGCAGGATGCCGGACTGGGCGAGGTCAGCCGCATGAGCATTCTGATTCACCCCGTACACGGTCCGGCGGTGCGCATCGCCGCCGTAACCACCGATCTGGAACTTCCCCAATCGCCTCGCAAGCCATTTTACATCGAGGAATTCTGTTCCATCTGTAAGAAATGTGCCGACAATTGCCCCACTTTTTCCATTCCCCGGGACGAAAAACCGCTGAGCCGGGGATTCGCCCATTGGAGCATCCGCCAGGAAACCTGCTATTCTTTCTGGAAAGGGGTGGGCACCGATTGCGCTCTTTGCATTCGTTCGTGTCCGTACACCAAACCAGATACCTTTATTCACCGCCTGGTGCGTTTCTACATTTCCCGCAATTCCTGGAACCAGCGCATCGCCATCTGGCTGGATGATTTTTTCTACGGACGCAAGCTTCCCATCACTTCCTCAAATCCGGACTGGTTCGGGAAAAAGTGAGATTTCCGGTTCATTGAATATTGAGTCGCGTTTGGGGTAAAATAAAAAGAGCCACAGAAAGGGAAGAAATGAATATTCGGAAGCGGTTTGGTGAAATAGTAGGAAATATCTCCCGGACGTTTAAACCTGAATAGTGGTGGCTGGGGCTTTTATTGTGGGCAATTGGAAGCAGCGCCTGGGCACCTTTGCCCCTGCCAGCAAAGAGTTTTTCCCTTCAGCGGGTGGAAATACAGGCCCGGGTGTTGGCGGACGGCAATCTTTTAATTGCCGAACGGCGCACCTACCGCTTTCAGGGCGAATTCCACTGGGCGGATTACCGCTTGTCCCTCAGGAACCTGGGCGAAGTACGCGAATTTGTATTGGAAGAGGGTGGAAAGAAGTACCGGAAAGACAGCAGCGGAGCGCCGGGCACCTACCAGCTTCGCCTCACCCCGGAGGAATTTTACGTCCGTTGGTTTTATCGAGCAAAGGACGAACCCCGTACTTTCGAATTGCAATACCTGGTTACCGATGTGGTGCAGGTGTACCGCGATGTGGCGGAGTTGTACTACCAATTCGTCGGGGCAGCCAATAATTACCCCCTCGGCGAGGTGGAGGTCTGGATTGAATTGCCTCAACCCGCTCGCTACGGTCCGGTGCGCGCCTGGGCACACGGACCGCTGTGGGGCGAAGTAGCGTTTATGAATGGGAAAATTCACCTGCGGGTGAAACCGCTTCCTGCCCGCACTTACTGGGAAACCCGGGTGATTTTTCCTCCGGAGTGGGTGCCCATTGCCAACCTGGTCCATCCGGAATACCGCAAAGATCAGATTCTGGCGGAGGAAAAGCAATGGGCGGAAGAGGCCAATCGCCAACGGGAACGCGCCCGGGCGGAGCTGAAAAGAAAAGCTCGTTACCGGCAGCTTGCCCGGACTATTTCGCCCCTGTTAGCGGTGCTGGGTTTATTGTTTGTGGGGGTGCTTTATTACCGTTACGGCCGGGGATTTGAGTTGCCTTACCACCAGAAGGTGGATTCTACTGTGCCGGCGGAATTTCCTCCGGCGGTGGTGAGTGCCCTGTACTTTGGGAAACAAATTGGTGCTGCGGCTCTGGGCGCAACCATCTTCGACCTTGCCCGCCGCGGGTTCCTTTCTCTGGAATTGGTGAGCGAAGCGGAAAAACACTGGTGGGGGAAGTCGGCGCCCCGGTATGCCTTGCGGTTGGAGCGGTCGAAATTTGCTGCGGGAACGGGATTGGCCGATTTCGAGCGCCATTTGTTGACTTTTTTCTTTGAAGAGGTGGCCGAGCAACCGGATTTCCTGGAGTTGAAACTGCTCCGGAAGCGCGCCAGCAAAGTCCGCCGCTGGTTTCGCGAGTGGAAAAAATTGCTGACGCGTGCCTACCTGGACCATTACCCGCTTTACGAGAAAAAAAGCGTTACGGCAACGGTGGTGGCAGCGGTTTTCTCGTTCTTGCTTCTGGTTGCCGGGGTGCTCATTACCGTCCTAATGGGAGTGGAAGGTAGTTGGGTGATGGTTTCCGCCACAATTGCTCTGTTCCTCTCCTTTCTGATTCTGCGCTACACCCCTGAAATGAAATTGCGTAAAAGGCAGTGGTCTGCTTTGCGCCGGTATTTGAAGAAATATTATTTTTTAAGCGAACCGAATCAAGATTGGATTCAACAGGTGGATCGCTATCTGGTGTTTGCCCTGGCGCTGGGTGTCGGAAAGAAAGCCATTGCTCGCATGATGGAGGTTCTTTCTCTGGAACAGCAGTCGCACTATTTCCCCTGGTTTGTTTACCCGTCCGGAGCATACGCCACGCCGGCAGAGTTTGCCACTGCGGTGGTCAGCATGGTCAGCGTGGCCACCAGTTCGGTCAGCTCGGCGGCCGGAGCGGGCGGGGGAGCCTCGGCCGGTGGGGGTGGAGGCGCGGGGGGTGCCGCCGGTGGCGCCGGTTAATAAAAATCATCCCTGATTTTCGGTCACCGGTTCACCGGTCATTTGTCCTTCCCTGGACGTCATTGAAAAATCTTTCCGGATTTTTTTCGGTAGCTGCCGGCCTGTCCGGCTGTGCACCAGCCAGACGGGCCTGTCCGGTGGCCAAACGGGTGCATGTTTCGCGGGCAATGAATTTGTAGACGACGGAGCTCCGGCTCCGTCGATCAAAGCGGCGAAAGCCGCGTTGGCTACCGCCGGGTGGTTTTTGGAAATTTGTTTGTCTTTAACCAGCATTCCCCGGGGGCAAATGGGCAACAGGTTGATTTGTTTTGGATTCATTCTAAATTCATTCGTGGAAATTCGTGGGCCATTAACGAAAATTCATGGTTAAACAGGTTGGATCCCGCCTCCCGTCCGAAAATTAATTCATTGAAATTTTGGGCGGGTAATTCCGGGAAATTTATTGTTGCCGGGTCGATAACAGAAAAATCAAAATATTTTCCGTTGTTTCCCGATATTCCCTCCCTTATTTTTAGCCAAATCGGAAGAAAAGGGAAATGACAGCAGTGCGGATTTTTGCCCTTTCGGACTTACATGTGGACAATCTCCCCAATCGAAAATGGGTGGAACAACTTTCCCGACAGGATTACCGGGAAGACCTGCTGATTATTGCCGGAGACGTCAGCGACGACTTGACCATGCTGGAGCGAATATTCCGGCAATTAAGGGAACGTTTTGCCCGGCTGGCTTTTGTGCCGGGTAACCACGAGTTGTGGATTCGTCAGAACCGCTTTACCCATTCTCTGGAAAAGTGGGAACGGGTGCAGGAGGTGTGTCAACAAAACGGAGTACTCGTCAAGCCTTTCAAAATCGGGGAGGGAGACTCCCATCCTGTATGGGTGGTGCCGCTATTTTCCTGGTACATTCGCCCGGAAGAAGGAGAAGGGAGTCTTTTTCTTCCTAAACCCGGAGAAGACCAGAGCCTGCGGATGTGGGCGGACAATTACTACATCCGTTGGCCTTTTGCGGGAAATGGGGCAGAAGCGGCGCGCTATTTTTTACGGATGAATGAAACCACGTTGAAACAATCCTACGATGCCCCGGTGATTTCGTTCAGTCATTTCCTGCCCCGTCAGGAGCTAATGTTCCCCCCAAATTTTGATCCCACGGAAGCCCGCAAACGCGACCGCTACCCCAGCTTTAACTTCAGCCGGGTGGCGGGATGTATCCAATTGGAGCGTCAAATCCGGCTGCTCGGTTCGTTGGTTCATATTTATGGTCATCAACACCGCAACCGGCATCGCTTGCTGGAGGGGGTGCATTATCTCTCCCATTGCCTGGGTTATCCGGCGGAACGGGAAAACGGACAGATAGAGGGAATAGAACAGGGACCCCGGTTGGTCTGGGATACCTCCCGGGGATTCGCAGCGCTGTGATTTTTCTCTGTTGAGTTCTCTCCTGGCAGGGGTGTTTCGGAAAGAAGCGGATCTTATCGAAAGGTAGAATGTGAAGAGAAAGGCCATCCTATTTCTGAAACGAATGATTCGATTCTTACAGGGACGGGATTTTTTTCGCCGTCCGGAGATTACCTGTCGAACGGAGTATCTGGGAAATGATTACGGGGGCTGGGCGGTAGCGGTGGACTATCTTCCCGGTCAAGCCGTGGTGTATTCTTTTGGAGTGGGAATGGATATTTCCTTTGATCTGGCCCTGATCGAACGGTACGGTTTTACCGTCCACGCTTTCGATCCCACCCCGGGGTCGATTCGCTGGGTCAAAAACCAAACGCTTCCTGCCGAATTTGTGCTGCATGAATACGGTCTGGCCGCTTTTAATGGAGAAGTTACCTTTCACCCCCCTGCCCGGGACGATTACATTTCCCACACCCTGCTGGAAGAGGGAAAGTCCGGTCGTCCGCCCATTACCGTGCCGGTTAAATCTCTGTCGACCATTATGGCAGAATTGGGACATCCCCGGATCGATTTACTGAAAATGGACATTGAAGGGGCGGAATATCAGGTTATTGAAAACCTGAAGGAAGGGTCGCTTCGTCCGGCTCAGTTACTGGTTGAATTTCATCACCGCTTCCCGGGAGTGGGGGTGTCTCGTACCAAAACCGCTTTGCAACAACTGCGCGAAATGGGATATCGGCTATTTTCCGTTTCACCGTCGGGGGAAGAATTTGGATTTCTGCACAAAGATGCCGCAGTACAAAATCGTCCAAAGCAGGGAAGAAGGTGGGGGCCCAATTCCAGAACTTTGGAATGACCGGACCGCCGCAGAGAAAACTGGTTTTCTCGCCCGTTGTTCCTGACTCTCCCGGACAGCAATCTCCAGTGCAGTCTCAAAAGTGGAAGCGATTTTTCCGCTTGTAACCCGGAAAGCGTGAAAGAGCAAAGAGGCAGGTTCAGCGGGTTGTCCTGCGTGATTCAGACCTTCAAAATTCACGAGCAATAAAAACTTGGAAAAAAATGAAAAAAATTGTTGACAAAGGGATTTTAAATGCGTAATATGTTAGTGAGTGATAACTAATATAGGCGCTCAAATGATTGGTTGGAATAAAAAACGAATTTTAAAAGCAAAGAATTAAGGAGATCGCATGCGTAGTTTTAAACTGGTAATGGCTGCTGTTTTGGTGTTCGTCCTGGTGGGAAAGGCCGGGGATTTGACCGGACAGCGGGGGAAGGCGGTAGAGATGACTCTGGAGCAAGTGCTGGATCTGGCGCTGCAAGAAAATCCCGCTCTACGGGCCGCCAAATGGCAAAAAGTGGTTTCGGAAAAGAAAGTGTGGGAGGCTAAGAGTAGTTTTCTGCCCAGCATTCAGTATGTGGCCAGCTACAATTGGTACGAAAAACCCATGATTGTGATTCCCATTCACGAACCGATGAAATTCCCTCCCCTGGAGGACCGGATATTTGCCTCTCAGTTGCAGCTGCGGTTACCGATTTTTACTGGCGGACAGCGTCTGGCTGCTCACAAAATGGCTAAGGCCAATCTGGCTGAATCGGGAGCACAAACACGGGTTGTAAAATCCCGGGTAATGCAAAATGTGGCGGCTTTATTTCTACAAGCCAAAGAACTGAATGGAAAACGGGAGTTGATTTCTTATCGATTGAAGGCGTTGCGGGAACGGCATCGAGAATTGTCTCTTCTTTACAAAGAGGGCCGGGTTTCGGAAGCGGATTTCGCTCTGTTAGATGCCAATTTACAAAGCACCATTGCCGATAGCTTGCAACTGGCTGCCTCGTATTACCAATTGGGTAATCGTTTGGCCCAGCTGGTGGGGGTGAAATATCCCATTCTGCCCAGAACGGCTGGATTGGCGGAAGGCGCACTGCCTCTGGAACCGGATCTTTACCCGGATACCACCGCCATCGACGTGCGTTTGAACAACCCGGAATTGGAAAAAGCCCGGGCCCAGCTTGTGAAAGCAAAAGCGCTAAAGTCACTGGCTGCCCGCAGCTTTTTACCTACCATTAGCGGCTACTACACCCATCTTTACAATTCCAGCGGGTACGAATGGGATCCGGTGGATGAATGGGCGGTGGGATTAACGATCCAAATTCCCCTGTTTGAGGGGGGAAAGCGTATTGCTAATTTGGGAGCGGCAAAGGCCGCCGAACGGGCCGCCGAAGCGAATCTGGACAATACGCTCCTGGAGCAGCGGGCTTCGCTTGAAATTGCCTATCTGAAATGGGATGCAGCTCGCCGCCGCCGTCAGCTAATGACCAGTGCCGTGGAAAATAAACGCAAATATGTGGCAGCCAATCGTAAACTGTACCGGGAGGGACGCATTTCCCTCAGCGAATTATTAACCCAGGAAACGGAATTGCTGGCTCTGCAAATTCAGGAAAGGGAATTACTGTACGCCGAGCAACAGGCGATTCTGGATTACCACGTTTTAATTGGGGATTTGAATCGGGATACGGTGTTGAAAATTGTTCGTTAAAACGGGTTTAAAAATCAGTTTAATAGAAGAGAAGACTAAATTTTGCAATTTTTAAATAGTGAAGAAGGAGTCCAAAATGAATTTTGTCAAAGTGAGTATGTTCATCCTGTTGGTTGTTAGTGCTGCGGTTGTTTACCAGGGATGTGGCAAGGGGACAGAAAGTGCCGGCGAAGTGAAGCCGGTGGCCATCCGGGTGGTAAAACCGAAAGTGACCACGCTGAAAGAAAAAATTTCCTATGTGGGGACGGTGCAAGCTCAAAGGGAGGTGCGGGTGATTTCCCGGGTGCAGGGGACTATTTTGTCTCTTCCGGTACCCGAGGGGAGTAAGGTGCGGAAAGGACAGGTCGTGGCGCGGATTTTGGCACCGGAGTTAGATGCCACCGTGCAGCGTTTACAGGCGGAAGTGGATTACTGGAGTCGGCGGTACGAGGCCGATCAACGGTTGGAAAAAGAGAAAGCCATTCCGCCGGAACAACTTGCCATGTCTAAACGGGCTTACCTGAGTGCCAGAGCGGCTTTAAAGGGCGCCCGCGCCAACCTGGATAAAACAGTGGAAAAAGCCCCCTTCAGCGGAGAGGTGCTCAAATGGTTGGTGGATCCCGGTCAGCCGGTCATGCCCGGACAACCGATTTTGATCCTGGG
>JAJRXE010000104.1 GCA_024276455.1 Calditrichota bacterium | reverse complement strand
TTCTCCTTCAACCTCCAAATTAATAATTTTTTCTATTACCACTCTCCCGGTGTCGGTCAATCCCGGTTCAATCTGCCCACCACTGAAAGAATATTGTACTTTCTCCCAGTAATTGCCTGTCGCATGGGGTTCCAGTACATCTTCGGCAATTTTCCGACATGGCGTCTCCTCTTTAATCTCTGTGGTGTTTTTACTACAAGATAAAATCAATATCAACACCATAATTACGATTCTTCCCATGTTTTTCATGATGACATCCTTACGTTTAGTTTCTTAATATTAAAGTAATTTATACCCGGTGGGGAACGATTGGTAAGGGTTTTTCGGGCCTCCTTTTCCGGCAACCTCAGGTGGGGCGGCTCACAGAGAGAGAGAGAGTCCCTCTCAGTTGTTCTCCAGATAAACTCACCGGCAGGCTGTACATAGAATCTCCCTCCATACAAAAAGGCAGCGGTTCGGAGAAATCCGTTTGGTTTTCAAAACACTCTTCCGTGGGGTTAAAATTATTTTAACCTATTCGCGGGAATTTGTCAAGAGGGGAGAGGAAAAAATTTACAAAAAATTTAACTGGATTTTACCTTCGCTTGGTCATTTTGATACCTCCCGCTCGCGAGATTTTGCGGGCAAGAATCCCCGACTCTGGCGAGTCGGGCTACGGGTTCGCCCCTGCTTTCGAAGCCATGAGTGGTTTCGCCTGGCGGCGAAAAACGACTCTGGAGAGTCGGGCTACCATTACGCGTCCCGCCAGGGACGCCGGATAGTTAGCTCCGGCTTTCGAATCCGGGGTGGGTTTTCATCCTGTAATGAAAAAAACGACTCTGGAGAGTCGTGCTACAGGTTAACCCCGGCTTTCGAAGCCGGGGACTGGGGGAGCACACCAATACTGTTCCCGAGGCCGTTTACGGCCTTCCGATGAAAATGGTCCCTGATTTTCAGTTAGGGATCATCTGTCATTTACCTCCTCCCTGAGGTTATTAAAAAATCTTCCAGGATTTTTTTATGTCTGTTTGAAAAATTTTACAGTTAAAAGCCACCAAATTCTGGAAAAGGACTTTTTTAAGAGTTTAAAACACTTAAATTAAAAAAATAATCGTTGCCGCGGAGTGTCTTACTCGGCCGGGCAACTAAAATACTGCAAAAGACGTAAGGATATTAAGAACCCATAAAAACAGGAGATTTGCATGAAACGACTCTACCGCTCTACCACCGACAAAAAGATTGCCGGCATTTGCGGCGGACTGGGAGAAATTTTTGACATCGATCCCAACCTGATTCGCCTGCTGGCGGTGCTGCTGTTTTTCCTCACCGGATTTTTTCCGGTGGTGGTGACCTACCTGATTGCCTGGATCATTATTCCAGAAGGTAAACCAGAAGAGGCGACCCGAACGACCTCTGAACCGATGGGAACTCCACCCCAGACCGAACCGCAGAAACCTACCACCACGGCCGAATCCACCGCTGCCGCGAAAGGCAAGCCAGCGGAGAAACCCGCCACCAAAACTAAAACGACTCGGGCGAAAGGAAGTAAATCGAAATCCGCCACAAAGGGCAAAGGCAAGTCGACTTCCGGGAAGGGAGCTAAAAAAACAGCCAGCGAATAAACTGGACGCTCAGCAGGGCGTAAATCCCGGCCAGGACATCATCCACCATTACGCCCCAGCCGTGGGGAATGCTCTGGGAACGATTAATGGGCGGGGGCTTCACGATGTCGTAAAGCCGGAAAAACAGGAAGGCCAGCAGATAAAGCCGCCAGTCCGGCGGCAGAAACAGCAGACTTACCGCCTGCCCGGCGATTTCGTCCACCACGATTAGGGAGGGATCGTCCCCCTTTTCTTTTTCCACCTGGTGGGACACATAAACCCCGAGCAGGAAAATCAGCATCACCAGTAACAAATGAAGCGCCAGAGGCGGTGCCAGAAAATAGAAACCCACCACAGCCAACAAACTGCCCGCCGTTCCGGGAGCTACCGGCGAATAGCCGGCACCCAGTCCGGTGGCAATCAGGTAATAAACAAAACGTCTCAATCTTCCACTCCGATTTGTTCCATCCTCGAATTAATCCAAGAACCCGATAATCCCTCACCAAAACCCAGAGGTACAAAGAAACTAAATTAAGTGAATGTATTTGAACAAATTATTAGCTTCCGGGACTTTAGTGCCATTGGCGGTTTTAACCTTTCTTTTCAGCGCCGTTTTCTCAAGACCGTCCAATTGCCTTTTTCCAGTTCCGGCAGCAAGTCTTTAAAGGACAAGCCCTTTTTCATGATCTTCTCCAGACGAAAGCCCAGCCCGGTTTCGCCCAGCACAATGGCCCCGGTGAGCTTTTCCCCGTCGTGAATCAGCTTCACGTACTTGCCCTCCGCCTGGCTGAGGTGAATGATCTCCTTCTCCTGGGGCAGATCGGCGTACTTTTTGCCCAGGGTGGTCATCTCCACTCCGGCCACTTTCAGAATGTTTAGTGGCAGGGTACCCCGGTAAACCGTGGTAATGCCCAGGGCGTTTTTTGCCGCCGCGGCGCCCTGTTCCACCGCTGCCGGCCAGATGCCGTACACTCGCCCGGCAAACTCTGCCACATCGCCCGCTGCGTACACCGCCGGCTCGCTGCTCTGCAAGTATTCATTCACCAGAATCCCTCGCTTCACCGCCAGCCCTGCTTCTCTGGCCAGGCCGAGGTTGGGGACGATTCCGGCCGAAATGAGCACCATTTCGGCAGCGATTCGCTGTTCCGCCGCCGCATTTTCCTCTACCGGTTGAACCGTCACTCCATTCACCCTCTCCTCGCCCTCAATCCGGGAGACTTTACTGGCGGTCAGGAAGCGGATGCCCCGTTGTTCCAGCAGGTGCTGCAACAAACCGGCCGCCTGGCGATCCAGTTGCAGCGGCATGAGCTGGTCGGCAATTTCCACTACGGTGACCTCCAGTCCCCGTTTCTGCAGACTGGAAGCCGCCTCGATTCCCAGAATCCCACCCCCAATAACCACTGCAGCCCGGGCGTTTTGGCTGTAATCCTTAATCTGCAGGGCGTCGTCGATGCTGCGCAGGGTGAACACGCCCGGTAGCTCCGCGCCGGGAATAGGCGGACGGAAAGGCGTGGCTCCGCTGGTGAGAATCAACCGATCGTAAGGGTGAACCGCTCC
>JAJRXE010000103.1 GCA_024276455.1 Calditrichota bacterium | reverse complement strand
TGTCATTGAACTTCACGGCAATATAATGCGTAGCCGCTGCTCGCGGTGCGGCAAGCCCTATTCCCGGGAGGTGGATTTGAGCAATGGCGTTCCCACCTGCGACGCATGTGGGGGCTTGATTCGTCCGGATGTGGTCTGGTTCGGGGAATTTCTTCCCGCCCAGGCCATTGAGGAAGCTCAACAAGTTGCCCGAAAAAGCGAGGTCTTTTTTTCAGTAGGTACGTCTGCGGTGGTAGAGCCAGCCGCTTCTTTGCCGCATCTGGCCCGGGCCAATGGGGCGTTTCTGATCGAAATCAATCCTGAACAGACCCCCTTGACACCCCACGTTGACCTGTATTTGGCGGGAGGTGCCGATCAAATACTCCCGGCGATAGTGAAAAAATTAAAAGAGTTGGATCAGGAAGCGAACCATAATTCATCCAGGACGTTAAATTGAAAAAAACAGCGATTTATCGATGAAAAAATATCAAAGAATTTTACTTCTGATTCTGGCAGGTTCCATCATTCTGTTCTTTCAATGCGCTTACTACAACACCCTCTTCAACGCCAAAAAGAATTACGAAGAAGGTTTGAAAAAACTGTCCGCCGAGTCGGCCATTTCCGGCAAATCCAAAACCGCCAGTAAATATTTTCAAAACACCATCGAAAAATGCTGGAAATTGATTGAAATTTACGGCGACAACAGCAAATATGCCGACGATGCGCTGCTGTACATCATAAAAAGCGAGTATTACCTGGGACAGTACACCAAGGCGAAACTGCATGCCACCCAGTTTATGCGCAAATACCCGGAAAGTGACCTGATGCCCGAAGCCTATCTGTGGTACGGAAAAATTTCCATTGCCCTGGAAGATGTGGAAACCGGGAAAGATTACCTGTACAAAAGTATTAATGCTACAAAAAACAGCGAGATACGGGCCGAAGCTTATTACGAATTAGGAAATCTGGCTTACCATAATCAAGATTATGAAGGGGCCATTGATTTTTTTGAGAAAGCCAGCAAGGAGAAAGTAAGTCAGCAATATGCGGCCTTTCTGCAATATTATCTGGGCGAATTGTACTACGACAGCGGAAATTACGACGAGGCGATTAAACGATTCAAGAAGGTGAGCAAGCATGCCCCCAGTGTGGATGTGGAATATAAAACCAAAAAGCTGCTGGCAATGAGTTATGTGGCGAAAGGGAAAGAAAACGAGGCGTTGGGCATTTTGCGTAAAATGCTTACCGCACCGCGTTTTAGAAAATACATTCCGTTCATTAAAAACGAGATCGCTCAAATTTACAATCAGTTGGGAGAGCTGGATAAAGCGGTTGAGTTGTACCGGGAGATTTTAAAGGAAAATCGTTCCGGTACCGGACCGGCTCTGGCGAGCTTTAATTTGGCAAAACTGTACGAACATCAAATTCAAAATATCGATTCGGCTGTCTATTACTATGGTAAAGTAAGAAAACTGGATGCCCGTTTCGACAGCGTGAAAGTGGCGGAGAACAAGAGAGTTTTTCTCTCGGAGCTGGCTGATATTCAAGAGGCTATTAAACACGACAGCTATCTGGTCTATCGTCTGGAAAACGATCCCTTTTTCCGCGACTCGTTGTACAAAGCCCAGTTCGAAGATTCAATTCAACAGGAAATTAAAAAGCTCATGGCGGAAAGTGGCGGCGATACGTCCTTATTGGCTCAGCAGGACAGTAGTAAACTCATGCTGCTGGATTCGCTCAAACGTCTGGAATCCGACTCGCTGAAAAGAGCCCGCGGCGACAGCATTTCCAAGAAAATAAGAGCCGATGAAAGGGAGGAAGAGGAGGCAGCTCGTTCCAAATTAACCGACGAGGAAAGGGACCGGCAAAAGGAATTGGAAAGGAGTTTCGCCCAGCAGCCCAAAACTCCGAAACGTTCATCGAAGCAAAAAGAACCGCCTAAGCCGAAATTGGAGCGGAGAAAATTGCCGCAAATAAAAGAAGACCTGAAAAAAAATAAATTCCATTTAGCGGAGTATTATTTGCTGAAAGTTGAAAATTACGATTCCGCCCGGGTGCATTACGAAAAATTTCTCAAAGAATACCAGGATTCCGTGTTGACTCCCAAAGCAATTTATTCCCTTTACTACATTTATTCCCAACCGGAATATCTGGACTCTTTAAAGCTGGATTCATTGAGTAATGTTCTCATTCAAAATTATCCTGAATCGGAGTTTACCAAAGTTATTTTGCGGAAAAAGGGGGTCCTTACCGAGGAAAAAAAAGATGCGCTGGACGAATTGGGGCACCGTTTATTCTTGCAAGCGGAAAAGCTCGTGGAGCAAAACGAGTTGGATAGCGCCCTGGTGATTTACCGTCAGGTGGCGGATCTGGACTCCACCCTCGTCTGGTCTGCCAAAGCGCAGTTAGCCATCGGCTGGATTTACGAAAAGATGCTCCATGACACGACCAAAGCGATTGAAGCCTATCGCGAATTGAAAGAGAAATATCCCATCCCGGAATATGCCCAATGGGCTGCACTTCGGATCGCGACGCCGCAAGCGCAAACCGTTCAGAAGGCAGAGAAAGAAGAAGCACCCGAGAAAAAGGAGATTACCGAAGAGGCACCGGTAATCACCGGGCAGGCGGCCCCCTCGGCTTACCGGAGTAATCCCCAAAAATATTTGAACTGGAGGCGCAGACGAACCCAGAAATAGGGGAAGCTGACATTGCAACGGATTCACCCATTGAAAGGGGTTAGTAAAGTATGGCGATTGGGTTACGATTTTTCTTGATGTTTCTCATTGCATTGCTTCTGGAAAATTGTACCACTCCGCAGGGAATTCGCAAAGAATTGGCGGGTTCTGCGACTCGACGAGAAGAATTAAAAAAAGACCGTTCCTCAGTAGAAGCCGCTTCCCGGCAAACCTTTTATGGAATGGCTTCCTATTACGGGGAAAAATTTCACGGTAAACCAACCGCCAGCGGCGAGATTTTCAACATGCACAAACTGACTGCCGCTCACCGCACCCTGCCGTTAGGAACAGTGTGCCGGGTCACTAATCTGGCAAACCATAAGTCCGTGATTGTACGAATAAATGACCGAGGTCCCTTCGTAAATGATCGGATTCTGGACTTGTCCTACGAAGCCGCCAGACAAATCGGTGCAATTGCCCCGGGAGTAATTCGGGTTAAAGTAGAAGTGCTCCGCCTTCCGGAAAATTAAACCCAACCGCTGGGGATTTTAACCGGAAAATTATGTTTACTTTTGGTTGCATCACCTGGTAAAGATATTTAATTTTGCCCCTTTAAAAAGCTAAATAAACAAGGAGAAAAGAATGGCGAAACCAATCGAAGTGACCGATGCCACTTTTGAACAGGAAGTTTTAAAATCCGACCTTCCGGTGGTGGTCGATTTTTGGGCTGTTTGGTGTGGACCCTGCAAAATGATTGCTCCCATTATGGAAGAATTAGCCCAGGAATACGACGGACGGGTCAAATTCACTAAACTGGATGTCGATCATAATCCTAATACAGCGGTAAAGTTTG
>JAJRXE010000102.1 GCA_024276455.1 Calditrichota bacterium | reverse complement strand
GGTTGTACGACTGGCGAATTTTCAATGAACGAATCCAGGCACTCGATGGCACCGATGGCCTGGAACTCCGGCACCCAGGTATTTCCGAGCTGGAAAAGGTCCGGAAGCGCGTCGCCGGCAAAAGCGGTCAGAAGCTTTTCGTGGGCCGCTGACCAGGGAATGGTCTGGAGATTGACTCGAATGTTCGGATGAAGACGCTGAAATTGGGAAATGAGCGCTTTCGTGTGTTCGCCTTCCGCTCCCATGGCCCAGAAGGTTAAAGTTGAAAAAGACGGTTTCTGCTGGCAGGAGAGAAACAAAATCAGGAGCAAAAAGGTCCAGCGAAAGGAAAAGAATCTTTTCAAAATCGCCTCATTTGCAAATGTAAACGTTTACATAAACAATTTAGCCGCAAATTGTTCCTTTGTCAAGACTTTTGCCATCTAATTAATGACTCCCTGAATTCCGGGTGTCATGAACTTGTTTCAATGGAAGCTAAAACTAACAGTAAGGAGTAATATGATGCGAATCGCACTGGTTGCGACCGATCGGGAAAAACTTTCCTCCCATTTTGGCGAGGCTCCCATGTTTTTAATTTACGAGGTGGAGGGAGCAGATGCAAGATTCCTGGAAGTCCGGGAAAATCCGGTGAAAGACCAACCGGGATATTTCCACCATCATGACCATGAGGGCGGTCATGCCCACGGGGGACATGGTGGTGGACACGGAATGGGCCGGGGAGACGGTCAGGGACGTGGTAAATGGCACCTTCTGGCCGATTTACTGAACGATTGCGAGGTGATCATTGGTCGCGGCATGGGACCGGCCGCTTATCAGAACTTTCAGTCCATTGGAAAGAAAGTGATTCTCACCAAAGACATTAAGGTGGAGGACGCCCTAAGAAAATTCCTGGCTGGAGAATTGGAGCACGATGAGCGGCGGGTGAAATGGGATTGAGTCGTCCGCCTGGTCGGGTGGAAAAAGCGCTTTCTCCTTAACAATGGTCGAAAAAAAATGGCCGGAGAGACCGTAGTGCGCGGTTTCAGTCCGGTTGATTTTCCATTTTCTCGTACAGGAAGCCGAGAGTACCGCCAAATCCCAGAAATCCAATTAAGGAGTAAATGAGCCAGAATAGTTGATCGGTAGGCTGAAATGACCCGTAAATGAGCGGATGCGAGAGATTCCAGAGGGAAATGAGACACCAGAAAAAGAAGCTGTACTTCAAGCCCTGGACGATCCCGTTAATCCGTCGGGTAAGTGGCAGTAGCTCGTAGAAAAAGGTAAATAACAGGCCGAAAAATAGACCGATGAGTAGTTTGGACCAGATGAAATAAAAGGCGTTCATTTGCGAGGGTTCGAACTTGCCGGGCGGTGCAAACTGGGGGCCGTAAATAATCCGAGAAGTGACTGCACCCCCCAGAAAAAGGGTTGTTCCCATAACCAGGCCGGAAATTGTGCCCCGGAGAATACATTGACGGATGGGCATGGTAGCTCCTTCCGTTATTGAGGCTCATTGAATATACCGCCGGCGATTGAAAAAAACAATGTGAAGGCCGTTTTTTGGTTTGAGAAAAATGAACCGTTGCGCTCACACGAAATTTCGGTTATTTTTTTACAATGAAGCGTTACTTTTCACAGCTGGCTCATCTCGTTCGGGCAAGGCATTTGTTCCTTATTTTTAGTGGCATGGCCTTGCTGATGGTTTCTTCCGCTCTGATTGAGCTGCACCAGAGTCGCAAGGAGCTGTTGGATTTAATGCGGGAAGAAGCCCATTCCCTTTCGGAAACCATTATTACCGCTTCCCGTAACATTTTGACCACCAACCAGTTAATGGAGGAGTTTATTGAAGAGCGGTTGCTGGACAATGCCAATCTAGTCAAGATATTTTACGAACGGGGAATGGTCAACAACGAATTTCTGGCCCGGGTGAGCCAGGAAAATCACCTCTACCGGATTAATATTTTCAATCGCCGGGGAGAGAAAATTTTTTACAGCCATCCGCGCACGGAATCGGATTCCCTGCCGAGTCGGTTCAGTCCTGTACAGATACTGGCTCTGCTCTTTCAGGGCGAAACGGACACCCTGATTCTGGGATTGCGGAGGGCTCGTTACCGTTCGGGATTTCGCTACGCCGTGGCCGTGGCGGCCCGCGACCGCAGCGCCATTGTGGTAAACATGGACGCCAATCAGTTACTCCAATGGCGCAAACAGATCGGTTTTGGCAGTTTGATGCGTAGCCTGGTAAATAGTCCCGGGATTGTGTATGCCGCCTTGCAGGACACCAGCGGCATCCTGGCTGCTTCCGGGAACGTTCGCGAGTTGCAGCGAATTGCTGACTCCCCGTTCCTACAAAAAGCTCTGCGGGATTCCATGTTTTTAGCGCATCTCACTCAATTCGATTCACTGGAAGTTTTCGAAACGGTGCATCCGTTTTATTACCACGGCGAAGCCATCGGGCTATTCCGCCTGGGACTTTCCGTTCACGCCCTCAAGGCCATTAATGCCCGCATTTACCGCCGAATTATTTTCATCAGTATTATTCTCATTCTCATCGGGGCAATTCTCTTTACCTTATTGTTGGTGCGCCAGAATCTGGAAGTGATTCACCGCCAGTATTCGGTGGTGGAAACCTATTCCAACAATATCATTCAAAACGTGAGCGATGCCATTATTGTGTTGGAAAGCGGAAAAGGCATTCAAATATTTAATCACGCAGCCGAAAGGCTGTTGGGGCGATCGGCAGAGGAAGTACTGGGCAAAAGCCTGGAAGCCGTATTCCGCCCGGAAACCTGTGCGCAAATGTTTGCGTCGGCAAATCAGATGCAGGAAGTTCAATGTACGATTGGGAATAAACTGCACTATTTACTGGTGTCGCGCAACGAAATTACAGACACCGAGGGACGCCGCATGGTTATTCTGGTTATCAGAGATTTGACCCGCTACAAGCAGATGGAAGCACAAATTCAGCGGCGGGAACGGCTTTCGGCCATGGGACAGCTGGCCTCCGGGGTGGCCCACGAAATCCGCAACCCCCTGAATGCCATTGGTACGATTATTCAGCAGCTGGATCGGGATTTTGAACCGCGGGAGAATGGAGAGGAATATCACCAGTTAGCCCGCCTGGTGTACCAGGAGGTGCGGCGAATTAACAAGACCATCGAAAATTTCCTGCGTTTCGCCCGTCCGGAGCCGCTCCGGGTACAACGTTTCGCTCTGGAAGAATTTCTCCGACGTTTACAGAAACAGTACGAAGCAATTCTACGCGAAAGAGGCCTGCGTTTCGAATTGCATCTGAACTGGACCGGAGAGGTGGAATGGGACCGGGACAAGATGCAGCAGGTGTTTGTCAATCTGATTCAGAATGCCATGGACGTTTTACCACAAGGGGGGCGAATTTCGCTGACGGTGAAAAGCAACGAGAAAGACGAGTTGCTCATTCGTTTTAGTGACGATGGGCCGGGCATGCCCCCGGAGGTGCGGAAAAAAATATTCAATCTTTATTTTACCACCAAGGCGCGGGGTACCGGGGTGGGACTGGCCATTGTGCAACGCATTATCGATCAGCATGGTGGCCTGATTACGGTGGAGAGCGAAGAAAAACGGGGAACGACGTTTATCATCACCCTGCCTGTGCGAGCAAAGGAAATGAATGAGCGGAGAAGTAACCATGGATAATTTTACTATTTTGCTGATTGACGACGAAGAGGCTCAGCTGGTTTCTCTGGAAAGTTTTCTCAAGCGGCGGGGATTTCGGGTGTTTACCGCTACCAGCGGACCCGCCGGTTACGAGATTGCAAGGGAAAACACCATCGATCTGGTGCTCACGGATTTCCGGATGCCGGAATGGAATGGGCTGGTGGTTTTGCGAAAGATGAAAGAATTGAATCCCGAAATTGATGTGGTGGTTTTGACGGCTTACGGCAGCGTGGACGATGCGGTGGAAATTATGAAAGCGGGCGCTTACGACTATTTAACCAAACCGATTGACCTGGATGAACTGGAAAATCTGGTTCAACGGGTGCGGGAAAAACGTCTTTTAGTAGCGGAAAACAAGCTGCTGAAAGAACAACTGCAGGAGAAATTCCGTTTCGAAGCGATTATTTCCCAGAGCGGGGAGATGGAAGAGGTGCTGAACACCGCCGGGCGGGTGGCCAATAGCAAAGCCTCGGTGTTAATTCGCGGTGAAAGCGGCACCGGCAAAGAACTGATTGCCCGGGCGATTCATTTTGCCAGTCCCCGCAAGGACAAACCCTTTGTGGTGGTGAACATTGCCGCCCTGAGCGAAAAACACAGCCCTCCGGTCTGGTAGAACAGGGTAAACAGTTTTTTATTTATGAATGTGTTTAAGAGGAGAACCATCAATGCCCCGAAAAGCAGCAATGTATATGGC
>JAJRXE010000101.1 GCA_024276455.1 Calditrichota bacterium | reverse complement strand
GGCTGTTTTTCAGCTCGATGGCCATAATGGAATCCAGCCCCTGATTGATAATG
Source organism: Calditrichota bacterium (assembly GCA_024276455.1). Lineage (GTDB taxonomy): Bacteria > Calditrichota > Calditrichia > RBG-13-44-9 > RBG-13-44-9 > JAJRXE01. The sequence goes on along the minus strand of JAJRXE010000101.1, from coordinate 6,032 downwards.
GGCTGCCGCAGGTCCACGCGTCCGGGCGTAAGATTCAACACCGGGGCGAGCTGTCGTCGGAAAAAATCGCTCAAAACTTCGGTACGTTTCTCCGGGGGCATTTCCCGAAGAGCGGTTCGATCAACGGTTTCAGCCGCTTTTTCCTCTGCGGGAGCGCCTTCGTCTGCGGCCGGTGTTTCCGAACGAGCTTCCGCTAACCACTCCTCCCACTGCGCCGGCAGAACCGCCAGCTCCATTCCCCGGGCTTCCCAAACAGGCTTTCCGGCGGCGTCGAACCAGGTTGCTTCCATCCGCCATTTGCCCGCTCCGCTTTCGCTTACCTCAACCAGACACCATTCCGGTAACTCTTCTTCATCCAGTCCCCCAATTTGCTGCACCTGCTGCAGGGCAAAACTGGTCGATTCATTCGACGCCCCTTTACGGGACAGGGCAGCGGCCGGAAACAATTGCACCGCCGCCTCCAGCAGCGCCAACCGCGGTAACACCGAATCGGTGGTCTCCTTTTCCGAAACCGGAACCTGCAACCGCGCCAGCGCCTTACCGGAACCGTAAAACACCTCTTCAATTCTTTTTAAAGCGGGATCATATTCATACCCGCTTTCAGCCAACCAACCGTAAAGCTCGCGCCCCTTCGTTTTTTGAGGCAGCGCTTCCTGCAACTGCGAAAGGACCATCTTTCCGGCAGGTTTTCCATTCCCGGCAATCTCGACCCGAAACATCAGGTTCCATTCTGTTCCCTCCGAATCCGCTTGCTGGTACAATTCGACTCGCTGATTCGGAGCGCGGTCGGTTACAAAAAGGGTGTGCAGGGCCGTCGTTTCCGCCTGACCATTCAAAATCACCGGGCGATTCACCTGCAAACGGCTGAATGAATTCCCTTCTCCCCGGGAATGTTTGCGAGCCAGGTCGGCGATCATGACGGTGGCTGCAAAGGGCATTACCGGAACGCCCCGCCAGGTGAGCGCCGGGAGATATTCCTTAAACTCATCATCCAGAAAATTTTCAAACTGTTTGACGGTCAGCGGCGAGGGAATCGCATACCCGAGCAGCGGATGCAGCCGTTTTCCCCGGCGAACCACGCCCTCTCCGCCAATTTCCACCTCTTCCACCCAGTAACGCTCTCGCCGGAAAGGATAATAAGGCAGAGAAAGACGGTAGCGATGATAGTCCCGATCCAGTCCCGCCAGCTCCACGGGCACCCCGTGCACAAAAAGCTCGCCCACCCCCTGCAGCAATATTTCCCAATCCTGCTGATCGCGTTTCAGAGCAGCCACGTAGAGAGCTTCGTGGTGTGGAAGGCATTTTCGTCCCATTCCAAGAAGCACCGGGTGAGGTCCGGTTTCAATGAACACGGTGCAGTTCTGTTCTGCCAGGGTTTGCATGCCGGCGTGGAACTGCACGGCCTCTCGCACATGGCGCCGCCAGTACCGGGCATCCGGTACCTCGTCTTTCCCCAGCAACTTGCCGGTAACATTCGACACAATGGGAATACGGGAAGGCCGGTATTCTATTTCGGAAGCAATTTTCTCGAATTCATCCAGAATTGGCTCCATCAACGGGGAATGAAAAGCATGGGATACCTTTAATTCCCGGAATTCCATTCCCTTTGCCTGAGCACGCTTCAAAATTTCGCTTACGGCTTCGCGCCGTCCGGAAATGACGGTGTTTTCCGGACCGTTCACCCCCGCCACGGAGACCTGATCCTCGAACCCGTTGAGCAACGGTTCCACCTCAGCGGCAGCGGCAAAGAGCACCGCCATGCTGCCATCTTGCGGAAGAGACTGCATTAAACGTCCCCGGGCAACCACCAGCTTTACGGCATCCTCCAGACTCATGACTCCGCCTACACAGGCCGCCGTAATTTCACCAATACTGTGGCCAATCAGGAAGTCCGGTTTTACGTCCAGCGAAAGGTAAAATTGAGCCAGGGCATACTCAATGGCAAACAATGCAGGCTGGGTGTAAGCCGTCTGGTGAATCAGTTCAGCGGTTTCGTCCTGACCAAACAGCACCTCCAGTAGAGGTTTCTCCAGGTATCGGCTGGCAATTTCGTTGATTTTATCCAGCGTCTGGCGGAAAGAGGGGGAGGTTTCGTACAGGCGGCGTCCCATTCCCGGGTACTGGGCTCCCTGTCCGGTGAACAGGAAGGCAATTTTCGGACGAGCCGCCACATCGGCTTCCCCTTGCAATACGGCAAAACTCTCTTCCCCTTTTGCCAGGGGCAGTAAATTTTCTCGCATGGTAAGGGGGTCTTTCGCCACCACCGCCGCGCGCAGAGGTAACTGAGCCCGCCCGGTATTGGCGGTAAAACAGACATCGGCCAGATTTTCGGAGGGATGCTTCTCCAGGAAGTTCACGTAACGGGCGGCTAATTCCTGCAAAGCTTCCGGGGTGTTGGCCGAAAGAGTCAGCAGATGGAAATCGCGATCCACCGAATTTTCCCGGCGTTCCTGTCGGGGCGGCGCTTCCAGCACCACGTGGGCGTTGGTTCCCCCAAATCCGAAGGAGCTGACCCCGGCAAAGCGTTTCTTCTGATCCGCCGGCCAGTCGGTAAGCCGGGTAGGAATCGCAAAAGGCAACTCCTCAATGGGAATATGGGGATTAATCTCCCGGAAATGTAAGTGAGGCGGAATTTTTCCTTCTTTTAATACCAGCACGGTTTTAATCAAACCGGCTACCCCGGCGGCTGCTTCCAGATGTCCGATATTGGTTTTAACCGACCCCAGAAAACATTTTTTCTCCCGGGGACGATCCTTCATAACCGCACCCAGAGCCTGCACCTCGATGGGATCGCCCAGAATGGTTCCGGTGCCGTGGGCTTCCACGTACCCCAGTTCTTCCGGCTTAATTCCGGCATTTTTCAGCGCTCGCCGAATGACCCGCTGCTGCGCCAGACTATTGGGTGCGGTTAACCCGTTGCTTTTCCCATCCTGATTCACGGCCGATCCCCGAATGACGGCCAAAATGCGGTCTCCGTCTTTCAACGCCTCAGAGAGACGTTTGAGCACCACCACGCCACACCCCTCGCCGCGCACGTAACCCTCGGCGGAAGCATCGAAGGTGCGGCAACGCCCTCCCGGCGCCATCATGCCCGCCTGCGAGAAGGTAATGGTTAGCTCGGGCGTTAAAATCAGATTTACCCCGGCGGCGATGGCCAGATCGGACTCCTTCAAACGCAAGCTCTGGCAGGCCAGGTGCACCGTTACCAGCGAGGAAGAGCAAGCCGTATCGACCGCCACGCTCGGCCCCTGAAAATCGAAAATATAGGAAAGCCGGTTGGCCGCAATGCTGAAGGCATTCCCCGTTCCGGTGTAGGCGTCTATTTTTCGAAAATCTTTCTTCTGAATGCGCGTGTAGTCATTGGTGCTGATTCCCACAAACACCCCAGTCTTACTGCGGGCTAACTTCCGGGGATTGATTCCGGCGTCTTCCAGCGCTTCCCAGGTTACCTCAATCAGCAAACGCTGCTGCGGATCCATGCGGGAAGCTTCGCGGGGAGAAATTCCGAAAAATTGGGGGTCGAATTTGTCCACATCTTCAATAAAACCGCCCCAGCGGGTCACCATCTTTCCCGGAGTAGAGGGGTTGGGATCGTAGTAGGCATCCACATCCCAGCGATCGGGTGGCACCTCGCGGATGGCGTCCAGGCCGTTTCGGAGCAAATCCCAGTACTCTTCCATATTTTTAGCCCCGGGGAAGCGCAGGCCCACCCCAATGATGGCAATCGGTTCATTTTTCTCTTTTTGAATGGCGTTCAGCTTGCCCCGCATTTCCTCCAGAGCAAGCAAAGCCCGTTTCAGGGGCGAAAGGTCTTTCACGTCTTTACCATTCGCGCTCATGCATCGTCCTCATTTTTCTCTTCGGACTCGTCCGGCTCTTCCAAATCTTCTTCCAATCGTTTTAACAACAGGGCTTCTACTTCTTCATCGGACAAATCCTCGATTTTCTCCAGCACTTTCTCCATTGCTGGTGTCGGAGCAGGCTCGCTTTCTTCCTTTTCCTCCTCTACCTGCTGTAGTTGCAGCACATCGATGAGCAGGTACCCGGCCAGATCATTCAGAGTAGGATAATTAAACACCACCGTGGCCGGCAAACTTTTCCCCACGGCACGATCGAGGGCGTTTTTCAGCTCAATGGCCATTAGCGAGTCCAGTCCCATTTCGCTGAGCGGTTTTTGCGGATCGAGCGAAAACGATTCCTCCAGTCCCAGCACCCGCACCGCCTGATTTCGCAAGAAATCCACCAGAATTTCCTGCCGTTCTTCCGGGGGCGCTTGTTCCAGCTTAAGCAGAAGCTCGGATTTTTTGCGTTCCTTTTTCCCGGCGGCGGCTTCTTCCCGGATGTCCAGGAAATCTTCCAGCAACAACGGCGCTTCCATGCCTTCGAAACGTTTTAAAAATTTTCGCCAGCGAATGGGTAAGACCGCAATCTGCGTCCAGCGGTGTCGTAAAATATCTTCCAGCAACTCGGTTCCCTGCTCCGGCGTAATGGTGCCCAATCCACCGCTGCTTCGGGAACCTTGCATTCGCGCCGCCATTCCCGCTCCGGCCCAGGGACCCCAGTTTACGCTGGTGGCCGCCAGTTCTTTTCCTCGACGATAATCCGCCAGCGCGTCTAAAAAGGCGTTAGCCGCCGCGTAATTGCCCTGTCCCGGCGAACCCAATAGCGACACCATGGAGGAGAAATACACCACAAAATCCAGATCATTCTGCCGGGTCGCCCGATGCAAATTCCAGGCCCCTAATACCTTGGGGGTCAGGACTTTTTCGAAACGTTCCCAGGTTTGTTGTAAAATGACCCCGTCATCCAGCACGCCCGCCGCGTGCACAATTCCGGCTAAGGGCAGCCGACCATTTTTTCCGAATTCTGCTATTAATTTTTCCACCTGTTGCGGGTCGCTTACATCCGCCTGCTGCAACCGGATTTTGCTTCCCTGCGAGGACAGCGCCTCGACTCTCTTCTGGATTTCTTCTTTCGGCTCCCGGCGGCTGACCAGAATAATTTCTCCGGCGCCTCGCCGGGAAAGCCATTCGGCCACCGTAATTCCCAATGCCCCGGTTCCTCCGGTGATTAGGTACGCCGCATCGGAACGAATCGGCAGCCGCTCCGCCTGCTGCTGGGCAGGGTAAGCCTCCGGTTGAGTTATTACGACTTTTCCGATATGTTTGGCCTGCTGCATGAAGCGGAAGGCGCTGAGCGCTTCGGTAATGGGAAAAGCGCGGTGCGGCAACGGCTGCAACACTCCCGCTTCAAAGAGTTTAAGCAATTCCCGGAACATGGACTGAATCAGTTGCGGATTTTCGCGGGAAAGATCGTCCAGCGCCACCGTAAAGTACTTCACATCGGGACGGAATTCAGCCACCTTTTTTTCTTCCCAGATACCGATTTTGCCGAGTTCCAGAAAACGTCCGCCCGGACTCAGAATTGAAAGTCCTTTTGGAATGTAATCTCCCGAAAGGGAATTCAGGACCAGATCGACCCCCTGGTTGGCGGTTATTTTCATAATCTCGTCCGCAAAATCCAGGGAGCGAGAATTCATGACGTGGGTAATGCCCTGCGCCCGCAAGAATTCCCGCTTTTCTTCGCTTCCGGCGGTGGCAAACACTTCCGCTCCCACCATTTTGGCCAGTTGAATAGCCGCCTGTCCCACCCCACCGGAAGCCACATGAATGAGCACGCGGTCGCCTTTGGCCATTTTTCCCAGGCGAATCAGAGAATAGTACGCGGTCAAAAAAGTGATGGGGATGGTCGCTGCCTCGATAAACGAGAACGAGGCTGGTTTCTTTACCACCAGATTCGCGTCGGTCAGCACGTAATCGGCAAAACTACCGGCGGCAATGGCCATCACCTCGTCTCCGGGCTGCAGATCGGTAACGCCCTCTCCCACCCGGGTCACCACGCCGGCGCATTCGCCGCCCAGCGGGCCCGGATCGCCCGGATAGAGGTCCAGCGCATTCAGTACATCCCGGAAATTCAGGCCGCTGGCCTGCACCCGGATTTCCACCGTTCCCGGCGGCGGGGCAGTTCGTTCC
>JAJRXE010000100.1 GCA_024276455.1 Calditrichota bacterium | reverse complement strand
AGGTGAAGCTGTGGGACCTCAGCGCCCGGATTCGCTGGCAGTTTTTGCCCACCTGGGAACTGGGCGGCTGGGCAAGCCTGCGGGGAAGCCAGATTGAAGCGCCCGGGAGTCTGAGCGGCACGGTAAGCGGAAAGAAAGTGCCCTATTTCCCGGAGCTGGTGGCCGACGCTTCCCTGAAGTGGCAGTTTTACCGCCACCACTCTTTAACGGTGAATGCCCACTACACCAGCGAACGGTTTAACGATCCGGAAAACAACGTTCGGTTGAATCCCTACTTACTGCTGAACGCCGCGCTGGAGTTTCAACTCACCTCCGGTTTGCACCTGAACCTGCGGGGGGAAAACTTGCTGAACAAAACCTACCAGCAGTGGCAGGGATTTGAAGCTCCGGGCATCCGGGGAGCGGCGGAGCTGCGCTTTGCATTGTAGGCAACCGGTACAGGTATTTTGAGTGGATTGGGAGGATGAATAGAGATGGGTAAGAGAAACAGGAAACCTGGAAAAAAGGAAAATGGGCATATGGACATTGTGGCAATGGGGTAAATGAAACGTGTTTGCCGGGTAAAAACAACCGGAGAATTGGGAAGAACCTTTTGGAATTTTAGGGGTTAGATGAAAAGTGAGTTTTTTCAGTAATTCGCTTCAGAAAAAAAGCAAGGAACGTAATGAATTATTTAGTCGCAAATAAAATCAAAATCTTGCTTAATTAAAAAATTTTTATTCGTGTTCATTCGTGCAATTTGTGGTAAAAAAGCAGGTTTTACAGGAGGAAGATTAAATGAGTTTATTTTCCATTTTGGCCAAGGGCGGCTGGTTAATGATCCCGATCGCCCTCTTCTCGTTGATTGCCCTGGGGATTTTCATCGAGCGCATCATGGTGCTGCGCAAAGCCCAGATTAACCTGAACGCTTTTCTGATGAAATTGCGCCAGCATTTGAGCAAGGGCGATATGCGCGATGCTCTCGCCCTGTGCATGAACACCCCGGGTCCCATTCCCAAGGTACTGGAAAAGGGCATCAAGATGTACAATCAGGGTCGGGAAGAGATCAAAGATTCCATCGAGAGCGCCGGACGGGCGGAAATTTACCAGCTGGAGAAGGGATTTGGCGCCCTGGCCAGCATTGCCGGAGTGGCGCCGCTCACCGGCTTTTTGGGCACCGTTACGGGAATGATTCAGGCCTTCATGCGCATTCAGGAGCTGGGCGGCAACGTGAACGCCACCGTTCTGGCCGGTGGCATCTGGGAAGCCCTGATTACCACCGCCGCCGGCTTGGTGGTGGGTATCCTCACCCTGCTGGGCTACAACTATCTGGTGGGCAAGGTACAGCGTTTCGTTTTCGAACTGGAAGTCAGCACCACGAACCTGCTGGAAATGTTGTCCACCGGCAACGCGCAGGAGGAAAGGCGCCATGAAATTTGAATCGGGTCAAAAATACCTCAGTTCATTTAGCTTCTCCTCGCTAACGGACATTGTGTTGCTGCTACTGATATTCTTCCTGCTTTCTTCCTCCTTTATTATTCAGCCGGGAATCAAGGTCAAACTGCCCCGCACCCAGACGGCCGCCGCCCACAGCGAAAAAAGCATTTACATCACCATTACCCGCAGCGGTACCATTTACCTGAACGACCAGCAGGTGAGTCTGGGGAAACTGGGTGGGGAGCTGCGGCGTTTCATTGTCAGCGGGGAGAAACAGGTGGTGGTCATTCGGGCGGACAAGGAGATCTCGCTGGATCTGGCCGTGCAGGTGATGGATATTTGCAAGATGGCCGGCGCGGAGAAGTTCCTGATTGCCACCCAGCCGGTAAGAGAAGAATAAATTCTCGCAAAGACACGGTGACGCAATGTTTCTAACTGGCATTTTTAATCTTTGCGACGTTGCGTTATTGCAGCATTAATCAACTAAGATTTAAAATACGATTTGAAGAATCCCATGGTAAGAAGACTTCTACAGGACGAAAAGATTGTTTCCGTGACCGGGACATTGCTCTTTCATCTCTTACTATTCTTGTTATTCCTGCTGATCCAGGTGGACTTTCGTCCAGTCATGGAGGAATTTGCCGAGTTGACCATTTCCGGCGGCTTCCAGGCGCCGGTGCTGCGCCGACCCACCGAACCGGCCATGGCCCAGGCAGAGAATCCTCCCGAACAGGAAGCGCCTCTGCCCTCTACCCCAGAGAAAATTGAGCTTCCCGAACACCGCCAGCTGGATTTGAATGAAGAAGAGATCATTGAAAAAGTGCAGCCGGAATTAGAGAAGCGTTTCGCCCGGGGAGGAATGGTGAAAAAATCCCCCAACGTACTGCCCCCACTGGCAAAGGGTAAAGAAACCACCGCGCCCTTTACCCGCCGGGAGAAAGCCATGGAGAGCGGGCTATTCAAAAAACAGCTGGATGAAAAGCTCTTCAGCGGCACCCAGAGATTCCAAATCGACTCCAACCGGGAATTCGAAATCGACTGGGAGGGTGAAATTCAGCGGGAGATTTACCAGAAAACCTTGCCAGCTTTCCCACCGGATGTGCAGCGCGAGGCCACCATTAAAATCAAATTCACCGTGTTGCCCAATGGATTGGTGGGCTCCGCCGTTTTGCTCCAGAAAGGCGACACCAAACTGGAAAATCTAACCCTGGAAGCCTTCAAAACCTGGCGGTTCAATCCCCTGCCCTCCTACGTGGAGCAGGTTCCCCAGAGCGGGATTATTACCTTCCATTTCAAGTTAAAATAGACAACCGCTTTTGCCAGACGGCACACACCCTCGCAAGCAAAACCACCCTAAGCTGAGGATTGGCGTATTTTCGAGGTAATTAGGCAGACAATTAGCAAAGCGAGGTCAGGCGAAGGGTGAAGGACGGTAAATACCGTGTTGACTGCCGATGATTCCCAAAATCCATCTTGCCAGGGAAACCCAGAGATTCGCCCCGGCTTTCGAAGCCGAGTTAAAGAAAATTAGTCCCCGTTTTTAAATGGGGGATTGGGGAGATATTCAAAAAATTCTCAAGGCCGTTTACGGCCTTTTTCCAACACGCAGGCCGTTCACGGCCTTCCCGGGAAAATCGTTCGGATTTTTTCCGGTGCAAATCCATTAGATCCGTGTTTTCCGTGAGTAGACAACGGAGCTCTGGCCCCGTCGATTAACGCGGCCAAAGCCGCCTTGGCTACCTCGAGCGACAATTTACCGACTCCGGAGAGTCGGGCTACCATTACGCGTTCCGCCAGGGACGCCGTGAAGTTAGCCCCGGCTTTCGAAGCCGGGGATTTAAAGGCAATTATGAAAATTTCCCAGGCCGTTTACGGCCTTTTT
>JAJRXE010000099.1 GCA_024276455.1 Calditrichota bacterium | reverse complement strand
CTGAAAACCAAACACACCTTTGCCATTATTTACGCCTCCGGGGATATTGTGACCGGAATTGGCGACGATTTGCCCTCGGAGAATATGATTGTATCGGAAGCCATGACCAACACAATCCGGAAGGTAGCTAAAAATCCCCGTATTGAGGCCATTATTTTGCGGATCGATAGTCCCGGTGGTTCCGGAACGGCCTCGGATATTATCTGGCGCGAAGTGGTGGAGGCGCGAAAGAAAAAGCCGGTAGTCGTTTCCATTTCCGATGTGGGAGCATCCGGAGGCTATTACATCGGCATGGCTGCCAATAAAATTGTTGCCGAACCCAGCAGTATTGTGGGAAGCATCGGGGTGTTTAGCTTTAAGTTCAATTTTCGGGACTTTTACCACAAATTGGGTATTAACAAAGAGGAACTCCACCGAGGCGAAAATGCCAATATGTTTTCCGAATACAGCAATTTTACCCCCAGGCAAAGAAAAATCATGCAGAAAAATATCGATGATTTTTACGTGGAATTTGTTTCGAAAGTTGCCCAATCGCGTGGCATGACCTTTGAAGAAGTTGACCGCATTGCCCAGGGCAGGGTGTGGACCGGCAAGCAGGGGTTGGAGATCGGACTGGTGGATACCCTGGGTGGGCTTCAAACCGCGGTTAATATTGCCAAACGGTTGGTGAACATTCCGCAAGAACAGTTTGTCAGGGTGTTGATTTACCCGAAAAAAGTCAGTTACCTCCAACGGTTGCTGAGTAGCGGTATTCACGCTCGAATGAATCAAATGGTGGAAAAAATTCCGATGCCGACCAGGTTGCGCCGTTTCCTAGGCGGGGTATTTCACTGGTACGATTACGAAATGTTGACCGTGATGCCCGTTTTCTTCGAAATTGAATAGTGCTTTGGGCCAAAACATAGCCGGATTTCGAGAATAAATATGTCCGAAAAATTAAAGCAGATATTTCAAAAAGATCGCATCTGGACTATCCCGAATTTCATCAGTTTGTTTCGAATATTTTTAAGTTTCGTCGTATTCTATTTTATTCTCCAACGCCAGGCTAAAACGGCCATTATTCTGGCCCTTGTGGCTATTTTCAGCGACACGATCGACGGAATGATTGCCCGGCGGCTGAATCAGATCAGCGAATTGGGAAAAATACTGGATCCGCTGGGAGATAAGTTGTCCGTCGGCCTGGCCAGCATTGCGTTGCACATTTCCTACGGATTACCCCTGTGGATTGTCGTTCTGATTATTGGCCGGGATGTTCTGATTGTAGTAGGTTCTACGATCTTGATGACCCGCTTACGCCGGGTGGTGGCATCGGAAAAACCGGGAAAAATTGCCGTATCGAGCATCGCATTGCTTTTACTGTCTTATCTGTTCGGATTTAAACCACTCTATGGCCCCCTGACGATTCTGGCGGTTTTCATGATTGGAGTGTCATTTGTATATTACGCCATTCGATTTTTTCAAACATTTAAAGAAGATTCACAAAAGGAATTAAGGAAGGATTGAAAATGGACGAAAAAGCGTTGCAAAAGAAATTGGACGAAAGCATTGACTACATCCGAAAACAGACGGCAGTCCAGCCGGAGATTGCTTTAATTCTCGGTTCCGGTTTAGGAGATTTTGCAGAAACCATTGACATTGAAGATAAAATTCCCACGGCCGAAATTCCCCATTTCCCGCGCTCGACTGTGGAAGGCCACAAAGGCTATCTGGTGTTTGGGTATCTGGAAAAGTTGCCGCTTATGATTGTGCAGGGGAGAACCCATTATTACGAAGGGCACAGTATTCAGGATGTGGGTTTCGTCGTGCGGGTAATGGCTGAGCTGGGGGTAAAAGTACTCCTGGTAACCAACGCCGCCGGCGGTGTAAATCCCCGTTTTAGACCCGGTGACCTGATGATTATTGTCGATCACATCAATTTCCTGTTTAACAACCCCTTAATCGGCCCTTCCATTCCCGAAGAAGCTCGCTGGCCGGATATGTACAACTGTTACGATGAGAGTCTGGTGGATTTGGTTGAACAGACCGGAATTGATTTAAAAATCCCTTTGAGAAAAGGGGTGTTGTTTGTTTCCAGCGGACCGAGCTACGAAACCGCTTCGGAAGTGCGAATGGTGCAGAGGCTGGGTGGCGACGCCGTTAGCATGTCCACCGTTCCGGAGGTACTGATTGCTCGAGCCAGAGGGATTAGGGTGGCAGGAATTTCTTGTATTACCAATCTGGCGACTGGAATTAGTTCTCAGCCCCTCTCACACAAAGAGGTGACTGAGATTGCCAATCAGGTGAAGGATAAATTCCAGAAATTGGTGCATGAAGTAATTTTACGAATCGGGAAACAACGCTAAATTATTTTAAAATGGCGGCGAGAATGATGCCCAGGATCAACCATAAAGGAATGGAAAATAGGAGCGCCCAGGCAAATCCTTGCACGGTTTTCAACTTCTCTCGTAAAGATTTTTTCTCAAAAGCCCGCTCAATCCGGAGCTTTACATCTTCCATGTGAAACGGTTTGGTAATATAATCGTACGCTCCTTTTTTGATTGCTTCCACGGCCGTCTCAATGGAAGGATATCCGGTAATCATCAAAAAAATTACATCATTGTCAATCGACCTGATTCTTCTTAAAAGTTCAAGCCCATCGATGTTGGGCATTAAAAGGTCAGAAATGATCAGGTCAAATTCCCCTTTTTTGTATTTGTTTAGAGCATCTTGACCATCCGTAGCCGTTACTACCTCATAGTTCATAGTCGATAAATAATTAGAAAGAACTTCCCTAATATTTTCTTCGTCATCAACAACCAGAACCCTGCCTAATTTGCTCATCTGACCTCCTATTTGGTAAAATTTAGGTGTTTAATATAACGTCATTCTTTCAAAAAATAAACAAATTTTTCTGTTTTAACGGGCGAATCAATCTTGTGTCATTTCAAAAATTATCACTATTATCGGTTTGTTTATTAAGAACTTGAGAATACTAAATTAATGAAAATGAGAAACGGATTTTTGTGAATCTCCGAACAGGAAAGGTATTTAATAGGTTGCTTTTAGCTGTTCACTATCTTCGAATACCCGGAAATTGAAAGTATTTGTTTTGTTAACGCCGGGTGAAAAAGAGAAGGATTTTCCGGCCGGGTGAATTCGTTAAATCTGAAAAATTGGGAAATATATTCCTGGCTCAAAGGCTTTCGTTGGTCAGCATGTACGGTTCCTGCTTGAGTTGCCCGTTTTTTCTTTTACCCATTATGGTTAGCAGAAACAGGGCAAACATGGAAAAAAGGCACCCAAACCACTGGAAAAATGAAATTCAGCAGCTTCGAATACTTAGAAAAACATTTAGGCTTCTATTTTCGGTACGAAAGAGGTTTTCCCTTGCTTTGTGAGAATTTAATAAACGCCGCGGCCGATTTCTGACTTTCCTTTCCGGCCTTCAGAGCGGTAACGTAAAAAAAGGCTTTAAGCTCCTTCGCTTCGGGGGTAAATACAAAATGGGTTTCCTGCAACGGTTTTTGGTTAACCCGAATAGTCTTTTTCTTTTCAGGCAGTTCCACGTACAAATTGTAGCTCACCCCGGCTCCTTCGGCTCGTGACCATTCCACAATTATCTGTTTGCCTTTCTGAACGGCTTTTACCACCAGGGGAGGTCGAATCGTGGTGTAATTAGAAGTTGTGGAGAGCGCAGCGGATGTGTGGTTTAAATCGGAAATAACTTGATTTTCCCGCGAATGCTGCCGGGAACTTCCCGGACTACCAAATCTGAAGATTAATTCGGCCCGATGGGTATTGCCTAATATTCCGTAAGGGGAAAATACATAATTAAAAGAATAATTATCTCGCCAATTGAGACCTAACCCAACGGTGTATTCACCGGCAGAGTTCTGGGTGATTTGATAACCAGTGCGGAAAGAAAAGGTGTTCAAAAAATCCAGTTCAATGCCCGGGTAAATTTTCCAATCCTCTTCCAGAGATTTAACCCCATCCACTGAAATGCTAACGGCATTGTAGGGAAGTTGATAAGCCATGCCGACTCGGTAAGTTAAAGGCAATTTTTCCCTGCTCGATTCGTATTGAATTTGCGGTCCCAGATTTTGAACGGCAAATCCGATGCTCAAAAAATCAATTGGGGCGCGGTAAAGAATTCCCAGATCGAAAGCGAAGCTCTGGGCACTGACCTGATCGAGACGCTCCTGCAGAAATTTCCCGGTGACCCCGAGCGAGATATCCCAGGACAAACGATAGCTGAAACCCACTTGAGCAACCATGTCGTAAACCTGAAAGCTGCCGTCCTGGATGGGGCTCTGTCCGACCGGATCGATTTCGTAACGATCGATCTTGGGTAGGTGGAGAAAGGTGAACCCACCGGTCATGCGTAATCGTTTGTGAAGAGGGAGAATAAAGGAAACATTTTCTACCGAGATGTCTTCGAGCCATTGCGCGTGATAAAACATTAAAGCCGGTTGAAAGGTAAATGCCGCCCCGGCGGGATTGTAATATAGACCGTTAATGTCATTGGAGATGGCGGTAAAAGCACCCCCCATGGCCTGTGCCCGGCTCCCAATGGTTAATTTAAGAAAATTGGCTCCCTGAATATTCTGGGCAGTAAGGTGTGGCGAATTTATGAGTAAGAAAAGAAGAATGATTACGGGGATTAGTCGTAAGGGGAAGGTTCTTCCTGACATTATGCGCTCCTTTATTTTTTGTAATTTGATCAGTGCAAAATGCAGGCCAATTCCCAGAAGTCCATTGAACTTTCCAGGGAAAGAGTATATCTGATGCAATACGGTATGATGTGGGTGCGGTTACAAAATTGGAGTTAAGATGGATTGGAAAATGCGCCCTTTTGTAAAGAAGAAGGGTTGTGTAGGATCTTTACAAAGGAACAATTTCGGATGACTCAGGTGTAAGTAAAATCGCTTCTGAAGCGGACAAAGGGCGGAGACGGCCGATTGTTAAAGAAAAATTTCGTTGAATTTGGTCTAAGTGATTATTGTCAAAAGAAAGAAACCTTTTATTTTTCAAAAAAATGAATTTCCGGGTAATATTCGGTTTCCCCATAGTAAAATACAAATTGCAAAATTTCTTTGAGAGCTTCCCAGGTCGATTCGTCCGGTGCAAATCGATATTTCCCACTGAATAAATCGTGGAATATTCCCCAGGGAAGATCGTATTCAGCCGAAAGTTGCTGGGAAATTTTCTTTAGATTTCGAAGGCCCAATTCTCTTGTCAGTTGCATTGTTTTAATCAAATCCAGGGCATCCAGATCGCGTCGAATGGTTAGCAGCCGATGCACCAATGGACTCTGGGTTTTTAGTGACCATTCCTCGGTCAGATCGATGTAATTTTCGACTAAAGCCATGCCACGAAATGCCTCGCTCCCGGTTAACAAAAGCACCGGGAATTGTTCCAATGCCTCTTCTATTTTGGGAAAGGGATAAACGGTTTCCCACTCCGCATCGATTTCAAAATGTTCCCCTAAAATAAGTTTGGCCAGAAAAAGTTCGTACGAAGAGTCAATGTTGCCGGGAAAATAGACTTTGTGAATGTTTCGTAAATCTTCCTGAAAAAATAGCAGACAGTTTCGTCCGTATTGAGGAGTGGCGACCACAAAATCGCGCACAATGGCCAATTTGTCCTGACTTTGAGCATATTGTAAGGGAGTAACGAAACCGGCTTGTAAACGGTTAGATAGTAAACCGGACAATACGTCCTGGGCAGACAATAGTTCAATTTGTAAGTCGTGTTTTAGCGTTTGTTGGTTTAGATGAAAAACCAGCGGTTGAATTATTACATCGTTTTTAGTAATCCCAAATTTTAACATCATTATTTCTCAATATTTTATTTGGAAGGTTCAAAAGCCGGAAGAAATAAATAGCAATCGGTGCCCTTATTGACTTCGCTTTCAAAATAAATAATACCATCGTTTTCTTTGACTATTTGGTACACAATAGAGAGTCCCAGGCCAGTACCAAACGTCTTGGTGGTAAAAAAAGGGTTAAAAATCTGCTGCAAATTTTCCGGTTCAATTCCTTTTCCAGTGTCGCTAATATGGATCAGTAAATAAGGGTTTTCGGTGATTTTCCGGAAAAACGGTTTCCTTTCGAATTTTTTCAACTGAGGTGTTACCGGGGTAACATGAACCTGAATTTCGCCTTTCCCTTCGATGGCCTGAATACTGTTCAGCAGTAAATTAAAAATTACCTGTTGAATTTGGCCCGCGTCAATATAGAGATCCGGTAAGTCCGGAGCAAAGGTTTGCGTAAGTTTAATCTGATTCTTGTAGAGATTCTGTTTGAGCAGGGGAATCACATCCTGAATAATGTGCTGAATGGAAATAAACTGCCGATTGGGTTTCTGGGGTTTGGCGTAAGAAAAGAGCGTTTTGAGTAGTTTGTCCAGCCGATTAACCTGCTTAATGATTCTTTTGACGAATTCTGCTTTGGGATCGTCATGGTCCAATTCTTCCTCAAAGGTCTGGGCGATCGCTTTAATTCCGGCCAGGGGATTGCGGATTTCGTGGGCAATACCGCTGGCCATCACACCCAGCGAAGCCAGCCGATCCATTCGTCGCATCTCTTCCTGCAGTTCTTTCGAGTAGGTAATGTCGTTCAGAGAAATAATGTAGCCGTCATGTCGATTTCCCCGATCCTTGAAATTAGTGATCGTAAAGCTGACCAGGATACTGTCTCCATTGGGCTTCTCCAGACGCAATTCCGGTCTCTCGAAGGTCCCATCTTTTTGTTCTAAGGATTCGAAGATTGTTTGGCAGTTTTCTTCGCCAATGACTTCCGGCAACGTTTTTTGCAGCGCCGCCTCCGGTTCAATGGCTAAAAGATTGGCTGCCGGTCGATTTAAATATTTGATTACCTTGTCGGTATTAATGATGACAATTCCAAAGTTCAGATGATTAATGACATGATCGATGAATTGAAAGGAGGTCCGCCATTTGTGGTCCTCGCTTCCGGAAAGGGCAGGAACAAAATTTTCCTGAAAGCAGAGTACGCTGCTTATGACGTCTGACCATTCGCGAGCAACATCAAAATTCTGGGAGGTTAAAAATTTTCCGTGACTTTGAAACACGACCACAAGGGATTTCGTACGGTGAGCCACCACGATTGGTAACACCATAGCTGAGCTAACATCCAGGTTAAAATACGATTTTATCTGAAGATAAATCGGATCGCTCTTGGTCAATTTTTTAAAGAATAAAGGAGAACGGTGCTGAATCGCTTCTGTAAAGATGGGAAATTGTTGCACGGGAATGCGCCAACCGGTAGGCAGCGAAATGTTACCGTAAGAAAATTTTATTCGGACCTGTCCCTGCTTTTCGAGCTCAAAATAAGCAATAATGTCCAGGTCTAAATTTTTGTACAAATTGTAAAGTAAAGACTTAATGGAAAACTCATAGTTGAAATGGATGGGGTCGGACAATAATTCCTGAATATTCCTGGATAAAGAACGGTCGATGTTGGGTTGGGGAGGGGGCGCCGTTTGTTCTGCCTGGCGATTCTGAAGCATTTTGTTTAGTCGAAATTGTAGATCAGTTTTGTCAAAAGGGTAATAGAGGTAATCGGCGGTTGGAATATTGGAGATCCAGGAACGCAGAATGGAATTTTGATCCGGCAGTAAGACCAAAAGAGGGAGATGGGTTTCCGTAATTTGTTTTAGAATTGCGGAAGGGTCCGGCATTTGACTGCTTTTCAGAGCGTTACCATCGAAGATAACCACCGTGTATTGGGAAATATCTTTGTCGCGAAAGTTTAACTCCTCTGGAAGAAAAAGGTCTACTTGGAAATTTATTTCGGTGACACTCTCTTTAATGAATTGAAAAAGATGGTTACTATTGCTGATTAAAAAGATTTTGCTCAAGAAAAAACTGCCTCGGATTTATTTGGAAAAAATGGATTTAAATTTTTCATAGTCGAGGATAATAATCTTCCCGCCTTGCTTTTTCAGGTAACCCTGGCGGGTAAGTGACTTGATCACTCGGGAAATGGTTTCTCGACTGGTGCCCGCCATATTGGCCAAATCTTGTTGTAAAGGTAATTCCATGATTTCAACCTGCCCCCGCCGGAAAACCCCAGAATCTTCTGCAATTCTCAACAGGGTGCTGGCAACCCGACCGGTGGCATCCTGTAAAGAAAGCGATTTGATGTGTTCGTCGCTTTTGCGAATTCGCTGGGCTAATTCTTTCAAGAGGTTTATAGCAATCTGTGGAAAGTCTCGCAGCAATTGCAAAAAATCTTCCCGACGGATGACTAAAAGCTCCGATTCTTCCAGCGCCGTCACATTCGCGGAGCGGGTTTGACCGTCTAACAACGACATCTCGCCAAAGAAGTCTCCATCACTTAAGATAGAGAGAATAACTTCCCGACCGTCATCGCTGATGCGGGAGATTTTGACTCTCCCAGAAAGAATAATAAACATTGTCGACCCAACTTCCTCCTCAATCAAGATAATGTTGTCTTTGTGGTACCTTTGCCGGGAGGCAACCTGACCAACCTTTTCTAATTCCTTGTCACTCAACTCGGAAAAAAGAGGAATATTTTTAAACACTTGGATGTCCATATGTTAATCTCCCCGAAAAGAAATGATCATTCCTTGAATATTGAATTGATCCTTAAGCTGTTGAAATAGCTTCTTTGCTTGAGCTTGATTGGAATACTTCCCTGCAACAATTACATATAACGTTTTCCCATTAATATTTTTCGTAAGAATATGGATATTCTTTAGAGATTGTGGTAATTTCTTTTGGCTCGCCAGAGCATTCTGATAAGTGGAATATGCGCCAAGTTGTACGCCGTAATACTGTTTATCTTGCTTGGAGGAAAACAAGTAAGCACGGAAATTCGGATCATCGTACAAGCGTTTCGCAGTAGTGTACAAACCTTTCGCGTAATAGTATTGCGAGATTCTATCGAGAAGAAGCTTCTTTAGCTTGGCGTCATTCGCTTCGTTGAACAACTGAACATAATCCACCAGCGCATCTTCACCGTTTTCCTCGAACAGCAAATTGAAAAAACGATTCCATTGAGGTGAGGAAATTTTTCTTTCCTTTAACAGTTGCTCGATGGTATTAAAATCATTGTCCAGGTACAATCGGTACCAATAATCGGATTGAGCGTTTAATGAAACGACGGTAATAATTGTCGCGAATACTATATATTGAATGAATCGATGCTTTTGCATTGGGGACAAATCCATGCTGGTTCGTTAGTGGTATATTGGCATTCCTGACACACAAATTTCAATTGACCAATGGGATATTTTTCCTCGAAAAAGTCCATGGCTTTACTGGCGGCTGATTTGTATTGCCCCTTATTAAAGAGTGCCTGAATTTCGTACACGCGAAATCTGTCGTCAGGATTGTCCGTCATTTGGGAAAGTAAATCCAGGGTACGTTCGTAATCGCCCTTCTTGTTGTAAATTTCTAATAATGCTAACGCTGCTTCGGTGTTGTTGGGGTCCTGCGACAAAATGCTTAAATATAAGTTCTCCGCTTCAGTAAATCGGCCGAGTTCAAACCAGGCTTTTTCCAGATACGGAAATACCAGATACGCTTTGGACGGAATTTTATCACACAGTTTTTTCCATTCGGTAATAGCATCTTCCAAACGTTCTTCGTTGTAATAGGATATTCCCAGGTAATAATAAGCAGCAGAGCAATCAGGATCTATTTTTAAGGCTTCTTTAAATTTGATCCGGGCGTCTTTTCCTATGTCTTCTTTCATTAGCTCGAGGCCAATGAATACATGGTATAAGGCATTCCTTCTTTGAAAATGTTTATTACTGGAGTTAAAATATTTCTGACTGTATTTTAAGGCTTCTTCCCAGAGTTGTTTCTTCTCTAAAAAGGAAATTAGTTTTAAAGCGGTCGCTTTTATCTTCCCATTTGTGGGGGATTCAAGTAATTCTTTAGCAGCACTAATAGCGTGGTCAAAATCTCCCAATGCTTCATAATCGAGTAAAATGCTGTATTTAATTTTGCGGGAAATTTCCGGAGACAGGTTGGAACGGAAGGTCAATTCTTTATGAAGTTTTAGTGCGTTGTTCACCATGCCTTGTTCGCGGAGTAAATCTCCCAACCGTAAGTAAGCGAAAATGTTGTTGCTGTCCTGTCTGGCTGCCTCTTTAAATTTTTGAATGGCCAAACGATATTCGCCGTCAACAACCGCTTCCAGTGCCTCTAAGTAGTGGTTTTGATCGGATTTGGTGGATTTAAACTTTCTCATATAAAAATAAATAATTCCGATTGCCACCAGAATTAAAATCAGGATTAACCATTCAATAACAAGTCCCGAATTTTCCATTAAAATACTCTCCTTCTTATTCTATGTTTTGGCTCGACTGGGATATGTCCTGCTCGGAGATTTCATCAATGGAGATGTTCCTGAGATTGTCCAGTTCCATATTCAACTGCTTATTTTTCTTCTTGAGTTCTCGAATTTCTGCTCGTGCGGTGAACAAGCTGCCGCTTACTAATAAGGCGCCAATCAGCACTCCAACCAGAAGAGTGAAAAGTAAAACAATGGAAAGTAACACCTGAGAGTAATAGAGGGTAAAAATTTTTAAATCAACTTTTTGATCGGCATTCTGGATGAGTACAAAAATTAACAGAATAACTACCAAAATCTTAATAAGATTTACAATGACCTTCATCGCGACTCCTTTTTACAATGTTCAATCAAAATTATATGTCAAGTAGAAATAAATCAATCTGTTTTTTGGTTTTAAAAAATTGAAAATTGTCGGTAAATCTTTCCAACCACTAAATCGTCCGAAATCCGATTTCGTCAAACAAGGTTTGAAATTTAAGCATTTTTAGTAGATAAACAAATAATTTCTATTATCATTAAGTGAATTGAATCATAGTGATTGGATTAGACTAAACATGGAAAAACAGATTTTCTTTTCTTGCATGAGGGAAAATGCTTTTCGGGGGAAGGTGAAAAAACGCACTTGAGCATGGAGGGAAATTAATGGGAATCATACTGATCAAGAAATAAATTGGCGGGATGATCCTTTTTAACAGAAAAATTACCCAAACCGGATGATGAAACTTGCTGAATTTTTTGTGGGACCTAAGATTCCGATCTTCACCCCTCTGTTGAAAAAACAAAAAGTGTCTGTTAATTCACCAGATAATGACGAAAAATCATTCGTTAACTAAGCTGTAAAAAGAGACGAATGAAACAATAGATAGAAAAAACCGCACTAAATCCTCACTTTTTCAATAGTTAAGACTTGGCATGTTATTTGTATTAATGTGTAGTGAGTTTAAAACAAGGAGGTTACCATGGAGTTTAATATTCTTCAAGAAAATGGGGCCGTAAAAATTTCAATAATGGGCGCAGTCGACAATGAGAATGCCGAAGAACTAAAGGAATATTTTCAGGAACTGTTGAACAAAGATTTCAAAGAAGCCGTGTTTGACTTAACCTATGTTCCGTTCATAACAAGTTCGGGTATTGGTAAATTCTTATTGTTTTACAAAAATGTGATTGCGTTAGGAAGGAAAATGCGCATAAAAGGTATTAATGATAATCTTTATGAGCTTTTCCAATCGATTAAATTAAATCAGCTCTTTCCTATTGAGAAGTAGAAAAAGGAGAGAAAAATATGATTAAAAATATGTCTAATCCTCATATTTTGCTTGTGGAAGATGAAGATTTGATTATAGACTTGTTGAGGGATTACCTCCAGGATTTCGGATATGGTATTACTGCCGTGAATTCCACGGAGGAAGCAATCGAAAAATTGAATAATGGTCATGATTTTAATTTAGTAATTACCGATATTAATCTTCCTGGTAAATCCGGTATTGAACTGTTAAAAATTATTAAGCAAACAAAAACGGATTTGCCGGTTATTTTACTGACCGGTCAGCGGACGCTGGATTTTGCTATCTCGGCGTTAAAAAGCGGAGCGCAGGAGTATATTACTAAACCCTTTGAACTGTCCGATGTCAAAAAGATCGTCGATAAAATTTTAAAACGGCAGAGAAAAAGTCTAAAAAAGAATAAGTTTTACGAGAATTTAAATTATTTACAGATGAAGTTTGAATTTGAGACCGCCGAAATCGATCCGGATGTCGTGTCGCACGAATTAGCAACACTGCTGCAAAAAATGCATTTTGCGGAAGACGATGAAATCACCCAGTACGAATTGGTTTTTAATGAAACCCTTATTAATTCCATAGAACATGGGAATCTGGAACTTCCTTCTTCCATGAAAAAGGATGATTTAATGGGAATCACCGAATACGAACGATTGAGAGAAGAAAGACTCTGCAACCCAGCTTACGGAAAGCGGAAGATCCGTATTGCATTTGAGTGCAATACGGAGGTGTTTTCCCTTACGGTTCAGGACGAAGGCCCCGGTTTTGATTGGAAAAAAATTGTGGACACCAGTTTCAAAATCTCCGATCAAACCAATGACAAGGCCTATGGTCGGGGATTCATGATTATTAAACACTTAATCGATGAGGTTCATTTTAATCAAAAGGGCAATATTATTACGTTAATTAAACAGCGTCCACAAAAATAGAACCTTAAAAATGGGTACGTCAGTCATAAAAAGCGAACCAAAGAAGATTAAAGATAAACATGACCTCATAAACTTTCCCTTCCCTTTTCCTTATGCGATTTTAAATCATCAATACTGCATTCAGTTTGCAAATTCACCTTTTAAAAATTTAACAGGTCACGAGAAAAATATTCAAGGTCGAACTATTTTTGAACTGTTTACCATTGCAGAACAGGATGAGGGGGCGGAGAGCTTCACATCCAATCGGCTGCAGAGGAAGGATGGATTTTTTACACCCCGAGAATATCCGGACAATCTATTGTTGATCCAGCAACTGAATAGTCGTTCTGGTACTGATGCAGAGGATGAGAAGTACATTGTTGTTTTACTGGACAAAACCGTTTTTGAATCACAAGCATTTTCCTTTCAGAGACACCTTGATTATTTGAAATTATTAAATGAAATCACCAACAATATTAATCAGTACAACGATATTGAATCTCTGGCTGAGTTCATTGTCAATAAAGTCCATAATGAAAAATACAATTTTTACCATGTATCAATTTTTCTGCGGGAGAAGGACCTCAAAGGGGATTATGTGTATTTAGTTGCCATTGCAGGCGAATCAAAAGCCTACTTCGACCGCAATTTTAAGGGGGGATATCGCCAGTCCATTGAGATTGGAGTGGTGGGGAAGACGATCCGCGAAAAAAAACCAATTTTTGTGAAAGATTTAAGACAAATTGATTATTACCACCATTTGCCCAGTTTTATGAGTTCTTCTGAATTATGTGTGCCTATCTTTTTACAGAATGAAGTGGTAGGGGTGATCAACATCGAATCGAAGGATGAGGCGGAGTTTGATCAGGCCGATATTGCAATTTTACAAACCGTGGCGAATCTTTTTGCCATGAGTATTCAGCGGATTCGAATTACGGAGAAGATCCGCCGGCGCAATAAAGAATTAGAGGTTTATCTGGAATCGCTGCAGAATTCCAAGAAAAGATTGCAAGAAAAAACTTCCTCCCTGGTGAAAAAGTTGGAATCGGTGGAAGCGGCAAGACTGGTCATAGAGCGGCAGAATCAAACGATGTTGAACGAGCTGAGTATGGCTGAAAAGTTGCAAAAATCTCTTTTACCACGGAAATTCCCCAATATTCCGGGAATTCGCTTTGCTTCCAAATACACCACCACGTCTCAGTTGGGAGGCGACTTTTTTGATGTAGTTCAACTCGATGATCAAACATTGGGCATTCTCATTGCAGACGTGTCCGGCCATGGAGTCTCCTCGGCAATCATTGCGGCCATGGTAAAGGCTTTTTTCCGGAATTACCAGTTCCAGTTCCGCTCACCGGCCCAGCTGCTGCAAAAAATGAATCAGGATTTTTGTAAAATACTGGATACCGGGGATTTTATTAGCGCGTTTTATATGATCGTGAACATTGAAAGTTTATCGGCGACTTTTGCAAATGCCAGTCAGAGTTTCCCCATGTATTTAAACGGAAAAGAAAAGAAAATTTTTGATTTGGATTCCTTGGGCTTCTTTTTGGGGGTGTTGGACAGCACCATTTACGAAGATCGAACCATGCGTCTGGAACCAGGGGACAGCATCCTTTTTTTCACCGATGGAATTATTGAAGCGAAAAATCGGAAACTGGAAAACTACGGGCGAGAGAGATTAAAAGATAAATTTCTGAAATACATTCAACTGTATTCCGATGAATCGAGTCTAATTACCCGAAACATATTTGACGATATTATGGAGTTTAGCAGACCCAATCAGATCGCCGATGATATGACCCTTTTGTTAGTTCAGTTCCTCTCCGGTTAAAAACCGTTCAGTCAATTCACGGAGCAATAGATTTTTTCCTCAGTCTGATCCAGATCACAGAAAATCTGCTTGATTTACCATTTATTAAAATGTTAATTTGTTAAAAAATATCTTTAGGGAATTTAAATGGCCAAGGAAAAAATATTAATTGTTGATGACGATTACTCTTCTCGTTTGTTCCTACAAAAGGTTTTAGAAAGGGATGAATATCGTACAACCATTTGCAGCGATGGCGTCGAGGCTTTAGAAATTTTAAACAAGTCGAATTTCGATTTGGTGATTACTGATTTGAAAATGGAAAGTATTGGGGGGATTGAACTTTTAGAAAAGATAAAATTTACCAATCCCCAGGTAGCGGTGATTATTATTACCGGCTTTGCCTCTATCCAGACGGCAATTGAAGCGTTACGCCTGGGTGCCAGCGATTATTTAATCAAGCCGGTTAATGTGGACGAATTGAGAATTCGATTAAAAAAAGCCCTGGAAAGACGTGAGCTGGAAAGAAAGCTTACCGAAGCCGAAAGAAGAATTACCTATAACGCCACGATTACTACGGCCAATCACGAGATCAATCAGCCGCTGACAGTAATTCTGTCTGCAGTGGACATGATAAAAATGGAACTGGGACGTCTGGGGGTCTCCGATTCGAAAATTTCGAACTATTTGCAACTCATTTACAAATCCGGTACTCGAATCGCGAATATTTTACGTCGCTTTAGAGAGATTTCTTCTCCGGTTATTCAGAATATTCCCCATGGAATGAAAATGATTAATCTTGGACTCAATGAGGAGGAAGCCATTACCACCGATAAATATGTTCTGGTAATTGAAGATGAGGAAAACCTGCGCCATATTATCAAAGAATTGTTAGAAAATGAAGGGTATAAGGTCATCCTGGCTTCTTCCGCCAAAGAAGGTATTGAATTGTATGAAGCGAATAAAAATATTATTGAAGTCGTCCTGCTGGATTTTTATCTCCCCGATATCAATGGGAATGAAGTGTTCAAACATCTTAAAACGATTAATCCTCACGTAAAAGTGATTTTGACTTCAGGCTTTGAATATGATGAAACAATTCAGGAGGTAATGGACCGGGGGGCTCTTGGTTTTATCGGGAAACCTTTCAACCGGGAGCAAATCCTGTCGTTTATCTCAAAAATTCTTAAATACAAATCCGACACCAACTAAATGGAAACCTTCCTGCATTTTCTTCTTCATTTAGACATTGCTCTTTTTTCGTTTCTAAATCAGGATATTGCCAACAGGTTATTCGATGTGGTCATGCCATTTGTTACCAACGAAAAGAATTGGCGGATACCTATTGTTCTGGTGTGGTTATTGCTGGTTGTAAAAGGGGGAAAGCGGGGTAGGATAGCGGCTCTTCTTGTTATTCCCACTCTAATATTGACAGATCAAATGTCTGCTTCGGTAGTCAAACCGCTGGCGGGTAGGATTCGTCCCTGTCATGTCCTGGAACATGTTCGCCTCCTGGTTGGTTGTGGCGGGAAGTATGCTTTCCCATCTTCACACGCAACGAATATTGCCGGTTTTGCAACCATTTTCGCTTTATTCTATCGAAAATATACAATTTTATTTGTCTTCATCGCATTAGTGGTCGGGTTCTCTCGCATTTACGTAGGAGTGCATTATCCCCTCGATGTGCTGGCGGGATTTCTTTTGGGAACAGGGTGCGGAATGGTGGTTTATTACCTCTTTAACCTGCTTAATGTCAAATATTGGAAAGTGAATATCGATTGAAGCCAATGGCGAAATTGCCCGCCTAATAATTTTATTACTCATAAAATCCCGGAGAGCAAGATGTGGAATCGTATTAAACTGAACCTTAAAAACAATTTTCTTTCCGGATTGGTGGTAATTATTCCCTTGACTTTAGCAATTGCTGTATTAATCTGGTTATTCCGTTTTTTCGATAATCTGGTTCGTCCCCTGGTTCAGAATTATTTGCCGGTTTACATCCCGGGGTTGGGAATTCTTTTGGGACTGCTGTTTATTTATTTGGTCGGGACGTTAACAAAGAATTATCTGGGTCGCAAGCTGATTTATTGGGGAGAACTTGTGGTTAGTCGGATTCCCATTGCGAAGACGGTTTATTCCGCCGTAAAACAAATGGTAACAACCCTTACCGGACAGGAGAAGCGCGAAGGACAGCGAGCGGTGATTATTGAATATCCGCGCAAAGGGATCTATTCAATTGGCATATTGAATGGTCAAATCCAACCGGCGTTTTCGAAAGAGTTACTGGGAAGCGTATTAATTTTAACTTCCATCAATCCGGCTTCCGGGTTTCTGGTGCTGGTTCCAATGAAAGAAATATTGTTTACCAATTTGTCCATTGAAGAAGCGATGAAAATGATTGTTTCAGGGGGAATGGCTTTACCAGAGAAATTGGTAGGGGTTCCCAATCAACCGGTAACAGAGGATTGATTGGCCAGCTTCTGTTTTAATTCTTCCAGAATATCCTGATCTTTTTTAATGATTCGGTTAACGAATTCCCGGAAGCTTACGTGACCTTCTTTCGCATGCAAACCGGTGCGATTCCACTCTTCATCGCTAACCGTCAATAACAAATGATTGAGTTGTTTACGCTGTAGTAAAAAACGGTCAATTAGTTGGGGAAGGTCTAGCATTTGGATTGCATTAATATGAACAATCCGTTCGATTTTAATTTCCGGCAAATAGGGATGTTCTTCTTCCAGAATCTTTCTCAGGCGGAATTCCAGAATTTCGTTTTCCACCGCCACCAGAGTGGCTAAATATTGTTGCAGATCGGAGTAAAATCGGTCCGTTTGGGAAGAGGGATTTAATTCCCGCAAGGGAAGCAAGAGGTCGCAATACTGCTGAAAATTCCTGTTCAGACATTCTAATATATGTTTAATATTTTGATTGCAATCTGTCATCGATAAATGTCCAGTTAAATTGTTAAATTATACAAAATAATTTTTTTAAAACAAAATAAAATTCCGGTTGTTTAATTAAAATGTGAACTAAGGGTGCTGATGTACGGTTTCAAGTTACATTAAAAAGAAGGAAAAGTGTAGAGATTAATAATTAAGTGATTTATTTTCCTAAAATCGGAGGAAATGAAAAATCGGTTTGACTTTCAGGCAGGGTTTCTCTAAATTTAGCATCGTTTTGGGGCTGTAGCTCAGTTGGGAGAGCGCTAGAATCGCACTCTAGAGGTCAGGGGTTCGACTCCCCTCAGCTCCACAGTAAAAAAAGAGTAAAAATGTGCCAGGTCCCACGCAATAGAGCAATACCGAACCCCGCCAGGTCCGGAAGGAAGCAACGGTAGGTATTTGTTCTATGTGCCGTGGGGTTACCTGGCATTATTTTAGGTAAGCAGAGAAGAGATTGGCGATGAGCTACATTGTTTTGGCCCGCAAATGGCGTCCCATGGTGTTTGAAGATGTGCTGGGACAGGAGCACGTGACACGCACTTTGGTGAATTCTTTGAAAAATCAGAGGATTGCTCACGCCTATATTTTTGCCGGGCCGCGCGGTGTCGGTAAAACAACCACTGCCCGTTTGTTGGCCAAAGCAGTAAATTGTGAACGACAGCCGGCAATAAACCCCTGCAACGAATGCGCTTCTTGCCGTAGTATTACCAATGGAAACAGCATGGATGTGATTGAAATTGATGGGGCCAGCAATCGAGGAATTGATGAAATCCGCAATTTAAGGGAGAATATTCGGTTTGCGCCGGCCAATTCCAGGTACAAAATTTACATTATTGATGAAGTACATATGTTGACCAAAGAGGCATTCAATGCCTTATTAAAAACCCTGGAAGAACCACCCGACCACGCCATTTTCATCTTTGCTACCACCGAAATCCATAAAGTCCCGCTAACCATCCTTTCCCGATGTCAGCGGTTCGATTTCAAGCGGATACCCGTGGCAAAAATAAGGGAGCAATTGCAACGCATTGTCGCAGCGGAAAAGATTGAAGTGGATCCGGAGGCGTTATTGCTAATTAGCCGCAAGGCCGACGGCAGTATGCGCGATGCGGAAAGCATTCTGGATCAGATGATTTCTTACAGCGACGGAAAAATTACGGTAGAACAGGTGCGGGAATCGCTGGGAATCATTGACCAGGATGTGTATTTTGAATTTACTACCCTGTTTTCTGAAAAGAAAATTGCCTCTGTTCTGGAATTCGCCCAGAAAATTGTAACCAGCGGACACGATTTGATTGATTTTTTACACGGTTTACAGGATCATTTCCGCAACTTGTTACTGGTTCGGACGCTAAAGAATGTTCAGATGCTGGATGTTTCGGACAACTACAAGGACCAGTATCGGGAGCTGGCCGCTCGTTTTTCGGAGAAAGACCTGGTGCATTATCTCCAGTTGCTGATTGATGCCGAAAATGAATTCAAAATTACTACTTTTCCGCAGCTTGCCCTGGAAATGCTATTAATTAAACTGGTTCTGAAGCCGAAAGCAGAAAGCATCGAAGCGGTTCTGGCCTTTCTGGAAAAATTAAAAAAAAAGCCTTTGATTAATGCGGGGACGCCCACGGCTCAGCCAGCGCCCGCAACTCAACCTGTTAGCGGGAGTGGACAACCTACCGCAGGCTATCGGGCAGAAACGGCTCCTGAAGCCGCTCGTGTACAGGAAAACCACAGCGGCCGCTCGCAGTTTGCTTCTTTGCAAAAAAAGGTGACCTCGTTTAAATCCGCCGGGACGCCTGCTGCAGGGGAAACCTCTGTGTCTTCGAGCGATTCCGCTCCTGAGTTGACTCTGGAAGAGGTCCGGGAAAACTGGGCGAAGATCGTAGAAGAGATAAAAGCAGAAAAAATTGCTCTGGGCTCCTTCTTGCAGGACGGCGTGCCTTTTCAATTGGAAGATGGAGTATTAACACTGGCTTACGACGAAAAAGCCGCTTTTCACAAAGTGCATGTGGAGAAAAACAAAAAGTTTCTGGAAGAGAAAATTTTTCAAAATCTGGGAAAACGACTCAGGTTAGAAATAATTTCGCTTGATTTTAAAAGCAAAGGCATTGAAGTGGAACCCCGAACGGTGGAAGAGATTCTGGAAGACATTAAACAGAAGGAACCGATTATCCAGAAGATCATCGACTTGTTTGGGCTGGAAAAATTATAAAAAATAGAATAAAAAACAATTGGAGAAGATACCATGAAGGGTGGGATGAATCAGTTATTAAAGCAAGCCCAGAAAATTCAGGAAGAAATGGCCCGTGTGCAGGCCGAGTTGGCAAATATCCTGGTAGAAGGTTCGGCTGGCGGTGGGATGGTAAAAGTAACAGCCAACTGTCAGCAGCAAATCGTGAATGTAACTATCGATCCGGAAGTAATCGATCCGGAAGATAAGGAAATGCTGGAAGATCTGGTGGCCGCCGCGGTAAATCAGGCATTAGAGAATGCTCAAAAACGCGCTCAGGAAGAGATGAGCAAGGTCACCGGCGGTTTTCTGGGAAATTTACCGGGCGGTTTTAATCTCCCTGGTTTTTAAACTGCGGACAAATGACGAAACAATATTCATAATCACGTACTAAATTCAAGAAACTGGGATGAAATCCGATATTTTCCCTGCAACCCTGCAGGATTTAATCGAAGAGTTTAATAAGTTACCTGGAATTGGGCGTAAAACAGCAACCCGCCTGGCGATTCACATTTTAAAAGTCAATCCCGAGGAAGCGCGGGCGCTGGCGCAAGCCATCATCCGGGTGAAGGAAAATATTCGGTTCTGCTCCGTTTGTTACAATATTACCGAAGAAGATCCCTGTCCTATTTGCCGGGATCCTGCGCGAAATCAACGCCAGATTTGCGTGGTGGAAGATCCCACCGATATCATGATGATAGAAAACACCCATGAATACAACGGGGTGTATCATGTGTTGGGGGGAACCATTTCGCCCTTAGACGGAATTGGGCCGGAAGATTTAAGAATCAAGGAACTGATGAAACGGCTGGACAACGTTGACGAAGTGATTCTGGCACTAAATCCCAGCACCGAAGGGGAAACCACCAGCATCTATCTTTCCAAATTGATTAAACCTCTGGGAATTAAAGTGACCCGCCTTGCCCGGGGAATTCCCCTGGGAAGCAATCTGGAGTTTATTGATGAATTGACCCTGAGCAAAGCCTTGCGGTCTCGCCAGGAAATTTAATAGCAGCTTCCTGCCATCCTATTTAATCCGCTTTAAAGCCAGCAGGGTAATATCGTCAAACTGTTCGACACCCTGCGAAAAAGATTGAATTTCGGAAACGATTTTTTCGGCAATTTCCCGGGTGGGGCGGTGAGCGACCTTTTTTAATAAGGTGAGCAGACGCTTTTCGCCAAATTCATCTCCCTGCCGGTTTTCCGCTTCGTTCACTCCGTCCGTGTAACAGAATAGCAGATCACCCGGTTGAAAGCGAATTTTCCCCATCTTGTAGTCGAATTCCTCGAACAGACCAAGAATGATTCCTCCTACCTCCAGAAGCGTGATTTCATTTTCCCGGGAAATGAATATCGGTGGGTTGTGACCGGCATTGACATACGCCAGCTCGTGGGTTTGGGTGTCCAGGACGCCGATAAAGAAAGTGATGTATTTGTCGAGGTCGGTATTCTCGAAAATTAGCTTATTGATTCGTTGCACAATGTGGTTCAACGGTTTTTCATCAAGAATGGAGAGACGCAAACCGGCCTGCAGATTGGCCATCAGTAAGGAGGCGGGAACGCTTTTCCCGGAAACATCGCCGATGGCCAGAGCAAAACGGGTTTCGGAAATTGGAATGACATCAAAGTAATCCCCGCCCACCTCTTTGCTGGGGATGTTCAAACCGTGAACGTCGTAGCCGGGAATCTCCGGGATTTTATTGGGTAACAGGCGGATTTGAATGTGCCGGGCCACCTGTAGTTCCTGCTCCATGCGTTGTTTCTCCAGGGTCTCGATGAAGAGACGGGCATTCTCCAAGGACACCGTGGCCTGACTCACCAGGGTTGTGAGAAACTCCAGATCGGTTTGGGTGTAGGGCGTTTGATTGATCTTTTTCCCCAGAATAATCAGTCCAATAACTTTTTCGTGGTGCCACATGGGAATAACCACTTGCGCCCCCAGATTGTCCAATTTTTTGCCGACAGGCTGGGAGAGTAACTGAGAAACCAACGTGGCGGTGGAAGTGGATTTCAGCGTAAAAAGCTCGTCCAGCATGGATTCGACAATTTCCGGATCGAACCCCTTGATTTCCTCAATTCGTTTCCTTTCCGGGTTTTGCAAAATAATAGCGTATTGATTAACCAGCATTTGGCCCATCAGGGAATAGGAGAGAAGTTTCAGGATTTTCTGTTTGTCCAGGGTTGCCGACAAACCCTGATTGATGTCAAAAAGGGTTTTCAGCTGTTGAATTTTCTGATCCAATTCTAAATTAATCAGGCGAATTTCTTCCACTTTCAACGCGTTTTCGACGGCGGTGGCGGAAATATTGGCCAGGGAATTTAAAAATTCGATTTCAGTTTTGCTGAAAGGCTGGCGATTGAGCTTTGAACCGTAAAAACAGAGACCGATTAGCCGCTCGTTCGAACGGATGGGAATCGCCAGGAACAAATGGTATTTTTTCATGAAAGAGGTGAGTCGGGAGAAGGAATTTTTTTCGGGGCTTTCGTTTTCCAGAAGGAAATGCCGCTCAAAGGGGAAATCTTCCGGCAGGAAGGCAGTGCCGGAAATATCTTCCGGTAATCCTTTAGATATGCGGGGAGAAAGCTGCTGCTTTTCTCGTAAATAGATGACTCCCCGGGAAATCATTAAGCGGCCCATGGGAATTAACAGAATGTTGTTGAGAATTTTGTCCAGATCGATGGTGGAATTTAAGATCTGGCTGGTTTCGAATAAGGAAGACAGTTCGACCAATCGTTGATTTACCTGGGTCATGTCCACCGGCTGATATTTGGCCGAAAGGTAGTCGAATAACTTGTCCATGGTCTTCCTTCAGCTTAAGTACTTAATCATTTTTACCTGATTTTTAACACCCGGTTTGATATTGTAGGTTACCTGATCCATCAACGATTTAATGAGGTAAAGCCCCAGTCCACCTCGTTTCATTTTCTTCAAATAGTGTTTAATATCAGGGTCTTTAATCTTTCCGGGATCAAATCCTTTGCCCCGATCCGTTACGTTGATTTCCAGGCGGTCCGGATAGGTAAACACCTCAATGAGCAGGGATTTGTTGTTTAAATTTACCCCCTTGTAAGCATGTTTAATGACGTTGGTGCTGGCTTCGTCCACCGCTAATTCAATCTTGTGGACCTCTTCCTCTTCAAATCCCATGCTGGCTGCAATTTTGCCCACAAACTCGCGGATGAGATCCAGATTTTCTGAATCGCAGGGCAATCTTAGCTGATATTTTTTCTTTTTAATTTTCTTTTTCGTCATAATCTCACCTTTGCCAGGCTCATTGAGTCGCGTTTTGTTGATTCGCAAAAGCCGCCACGGCTTCTTTTTCGCTGTCAAAAAATTCATATAAACTGGGGAAACCCAGTAAATCGAACACCTTAAATACTTTGGGATTGGCACAGCAAATCTTGAGGTCGCCGTGGTGGTTACGGATGTCTTCGATGACACCCATAAAAACACCCAAACCGGCCGAACTAATGTATTCCAAACCCTCTAAATTGACAATGATCTTAAACCGTTTCTCTCGTAAGAGTTTTTGCAAGGCTTCTTCGAATTCAGGCGCCGTGTGCGCATCCAGAAATCCCTGGATATTGAGCACGCTGATTTCTTCGATGTCGCGCCGGTGAACTTCGAATTTGTCCATTCTGTCCTCCTTACCTTTAAATATTATTACGGTCAAAAAGAAAGAAAAGTTATGGAATTTAGTAATTTTTCACATTTTTTTGAAAATCCCTTTCCAATTATGTGTGTTTTAAAATAAGCACTGTCATGTCATCATGTAAAGGGGTATGTTCGCAAAATCGAGTCACCTCCTCAAAAATGAATTCTTTCAGCGCCTGCGCAGAGTTCAGATCGTTTTTTCTCAGCAAGTCGAAAAGCCGATGCTCGGTGAATTCTTCGCCTTCGTCGTTGCGAGCCTCCGTTAAACCGTCTGTGTAAAAAAGAACCACATTCCCTTTTTTCAAAGTCAGAGATCCTTCTTTAATGATGGAATTGAATTTTTCTCCCGGGTCCAATCCCAGTCCCAGTCCGGGGGTTAAAATGGCGTTGGGCATTTGATGCTTGTCGGGATAAAAAATAGGCGGGGGATGTCCGGCTCTCGCAAAAATTAGACGAGAATGCCGCAGGTCAATTTTGGCAACAATGGCGCTCACAAAATAGCGCCTTTCGATATTGGGATAAATCACCCGGTTTGCTTCCACAATCAACTCGTAAGGGGAGGTAAATTTGCGGGCCAGAGTTTGAATAATTCCCTTAAATTCGGCCATGTAGAGAGCCGCTGAGGTGCCTTTTCCGGAGACGTCGCCAATAATCAGTCCCGGGTTTCCGTCGGCAAATTGGAAAAAATCGAAATAGTCGCCGCCGACTTCGTAGGCGGGTAAGGAGAAGGCTGCAATTTCGAAATGAGGAATCTGCGGAATTTCCTGGGGGAGTAACTTCAATTGCACGTCTCGAGCTACTTTCAGCTCCTGTTGCAGGCGTTCCCGCTCGATGGATTCTTTCAGCAACTGAACGTTCTCCAATGCCATGGCGGCCTGGTTGGCAATACCTTCAATAAGAGAAAGGTGATCCACGTCGAACTGGTACGTTTTGGACTTGCTGGCGTAAATAATGCCCATCAGTTGCTCCCGGTTGGAGTAAAGGGGAGCCGCCATCAGCGAACGAACCTCGCGATTCCATTTGTAGATGTACTGGTAATATTTATTGTGGGGAATGTCGTTTATCAGTATCGGCCGCTTTTTGCGCATAATTTCCGTAGTGAGACTTTGAAATCCGTTGAACGGATTGTTTTGAATTTTATTCTCCGACAGATTTACAGAGGCTACCACCGTAAACTTTTGGGTGTCAGGTGAATAAATCTCTAACCAGGTGCTTTCGCTCTCCAGAATTTGAGAGGTAAGTTCGGTGATTAGGGAAAGTAATTTTTGATATTCCGTCTGGGTACTCAGCTTTCGTCCGAAATCGTAAAGGGAGTCTAATTCCTTCATTTTTCTCTCGAAGGAGCGAGCTGTGGGAAGTTGAAACCATAATTTAATGAGAGCAATACCGCTGTAAATAACCAGGAAGAGCCAGATGTTGTAAGTGTAGGTGGCCAGAAGAAGACTGTAGGCCGGAATGGCTTTCTTGTAAACAAAATCGAACAAACCGCCGATTGCAATAAGGAAAACGGTGCCTGCCAGCGAGTAGATGATTTTTTTCTTGCGAGAAAGATAGGTGATCCAATCGTTACGAAAAGACAGCAGAACAATTAACACAATATTGACCACCATTAGAATGTCGTTCGAAATGGTGTCGGAAATAAAGCGGAATTCAACCGGTTGGCGGGTCAGAAAAACGGATATACCCGTTGCTCCGATGGAAAATAACAACAAGGTGAAAAGTAACCCGGTGTAGCGTTTGCGTTTGTAAAAAATAAGTTCCTTCAAAATAAAAATGACCGGCACCAACGTGATAGCCGCAAAAATAGCCAGAATGGTGGACACAATAATTGCGCTGGTGGAGTAGTAAACCGGGGGAAAATCAGCGGAATAACGGGCGTTAAAGACAAGGTTTAAGAACAATTTAATCAAATAGTTTGCCAAAATGAGGAGGCTGAGGAAAAGGAGATTCTGGTCAAGAGAGAGTTGGTCGGGATGGATTTTCCGTTTTAAAAAGAGGAAACAGAGGTAAATAATGCCAAAAATAAT
>JAJRXE010000098.1 GCA_024276455.1 Calditrichota bacterium | reverse complement strand
GCCAAGGAGTGCCAGGGGTAAAATGAGTCCGAACAGGCGAATCAAAGTGGCGACGAGCTGCAGTTTCCCCAATCCGATTCCCTGAAAGCTGCTTACCGTGCACATGAAGATGCCATTAAACATGTAGCCCGGAGCCATGATGCGCAGGGCAGTGGCGGTAATGCGAAGCACCTCTTTGCTGCGAGCAAACACTGCCGCAAAACCGGTAGGCGCCAGCGAAACGGTTAAACCGACCAGGAACATTAGAACAAAGGCCATTTTAATGGCGGTGAAATAGATGGTTTTAATGCGTTCGTAGTTTCTGGCGCCGTAGTTGTGCCCCGTCAAAATGGCCACGGCCTGCCCGATGCCGATAATGGGCAGAAAAGCCACCATCTCGTAGGTAAACGCAATGGTGTAGGCGGCTCGGGCCTGGTCCCCGTACCCTTTCAGAATGAGAAAGATGAGGCTGAGCGTGACGCTGCTTAAAATGTGCCCGGCGGAAGCCGGTAATCCCACCTGAAATATGCCCCGAATAATTTTCCACTGGTAAACGAAGCGTGAAAGGCGCAAGCGTACCGGTTTAGCCCGAAACATTAGAACCATCAGGGTGTAAAGAAACGCCAACAGACGGGAAATTCCGGTGGCCAGCGCCGCCCCTTTGATGCCCATGCCGGGAATAAATCCCCAACCGAAAATTAACAGGGGATCGAGGGCAATATTGAGCAGCGTGCCGGTCAGCATAAATTTCATCGGGTAAACCGTGTCGCCCCATCCCCGGAAAATGTTGTTGCTTAACATGGCGATCAGAATAACCGGCGCAAAGTAGAAAATGATGGTTAGGTAATCGGTAATCAGCTTTAACAGTTCTCCGCGGGCGCCCAGTGCTTGAAAAATGGCCTTTTGAGTTAATAGCCCGAATCCCCCAATACCGACCCCCAGAATGAGAGCCAGAAAAAAGCTGTGCAGGGCGGCATCCATGGCGTTCTCAATTTTGCCCGCTCCCAGATTGCGGGAAATGTAGGAATTCAAGCCCGTTCCTAAGCCCGAACCCAGTGAAATGATGATGAGCTGAATAATGAACGCCATTCCAATGGCGGCGGTTGCTACATCGCCCAGGCGGCTCACGAAATAGCGGTCCACGAAGTTGAAGCTGGTCTGAAAAGCAAAGGCAATAATCATGGGCAGAGCTAACGAGACCAGTGTCCGCGGAATAGAGCCTTCCAACAGATTTAAATTTGATTGTTTCATCGGTTATTTCAGCCGTTAAACCGGAAATTTAATAAAATGAAATCTCAAGTCCTAAATTTAAAATAATTGGTTGGTAAAAAATGTGCGGAGAGTCGTTTGAGAAGAAAAAACCTCCTCCATTGTGGAGGAGGTTGTGGAAAATCTCCGAAAATCGAAAAGGACTTTAATTGCTTACAATGATTTTGAGTTGTTCACCCGGTTTAATAATGTTGCTGCGACGGTTATTCCATTTTTTCAGTTCGCGAATGCTGACGTTGTAGCGCAGGGCAATATCCCACAGGGTGTCCCCGTCCCTGACGGTGTAGAGAATGGTTTGTTTATTGCCGCCGGTTTCGGAGAAAATCCGCTTGGATTTGCGGGGCGTTTCTTTTTTGGCCACCGAGCGGTCTTCTTTGGGGAGCCAGATGTTAAGTTCCTGCCCCGGTCGAATAATCCGGGTGTAAGAAAGGCCGTTCCAGTAGCGGAGATCGGACACCCGTACGCCGTAGCTCTGAGCAATTGTCCAGAGCGACTCGCCGGGTTGCACGACGTGCACTTTTTTGATTTTCCCGGGAATGTTTTTTATCGGTTTACGGCGCGAATAGGTGGTGCTGGAATGGGAACGCTGGGCCATTTTTGCCGCGTATTGCTTATTTTGCGGCACCGGAATGATGAGGGAATGCCCGGCCCGGATCAGGCTTCCCCGGATTTTATTGAATCGTTTAATTTCGGACATGGAGACGCCGTACCGCCGCGCAATAGTGGAGAGCGTTTCGCCCTGCCGAATACGGTGGCGAATCCAGGTAAATTTCTGATTCTGAGGAATCTTGGAGTAATTCTCCAGAAATTTTTCGCGGGTTCCCTTGGGAATATTGAGCACCCAGCTCTCCCGGTCGGGCGGCGTGCACCAGCGCAACAGGGCGGGATTTAATTTTTTAATTTCGTTAAACGTGCTCCCCACACACTGAGCCACTACATTTAAATCCACCGATTCCCGCACCGTTACGGTGTCGTATTCCACCGGCGGATCGGGTGTCACATAAAATCCGTACTGTTCCGGATTCTGGGCAATGAGCGCCGCCGCAATGAAGGTCGGGACGTAGTTCCGGGTTTGCCGGGGGAGGCGGGGTAATTCCCAATATTCGTCCACATTGTATTTGCTCAGGCGTTTTTCTATTTTGCGAGGACTGTAATTGTAACCGGCCAGGGCAAGGTACCAATTCCCAAAACGTTCGTAAAGGTCTTTCAGGTGTCGGGCCGCTGCCCGGGTGGATTTCTCCGGATCGCGGCGTTCGTCGTACCACCAGCTGTAGCGTAATCCGTACGCGCGACCGGTGCTGCCAATGAATTGCCAGATGCCCACCGCCCGGGCGTACGAACGGGCGTAAGGATTGAAGCCGCTCTCGATCATGGCCAGGTAGAGCAATTCTTCCGGCACTCCCTCTTCCCGTAAAATGCGGGTAATCAGGTGGCGGTAACGCCCGGAACGCTGCAACCATTTGGTAAAAACTTTACGCCCTTTACCCTGAAAGTACTGAATGGCCTTTTCTACTTTTCGGTTAAGAACCAGAGGGATGGTGAGCTTTTCTTGATTGGAAATGACGTCCGGAATTGTTACCATGGTGCTGCCGGCCTGGTTGGAGCTGATGCTGTCTTCCAGGGCATTCAATACTTCCAGCACATTGGCCGCCGTCAGGGTGTCGTGTTCAATGCCGTTCAAACGGGCCAAAAACAGAGCGTATTCGCGAGAAATATTTTCGATGATGTTCTGCGAGGTGGAATCAAGAGGAAGGGACGATTTTCGTCGCTTCTCGGCAATGGCCATGGCCCGGCTAAAATAGGATTCTGCTCCCAGCGTGTCAGCAATTTGTTCTGCCCGTTTGGCTATTTCCACATAGCGTTGAGCCAACAAAAGGGAATCTTGAATGATGGGATCCGGTTTTGCCTGAACCACCGGTTTGTTAGTGCTGGAAATGAAACTGCAGGCGCTAAAAATGAAAATTCCGATGAGGGTGAACAGTAAGTTGGTACGCTTTTTCATGGTAGTAGTCCCCTTTTAACCAGCTCAACAATTCGTTGTAAAAGAGAGGTGGTCGAGCGTTCGGGTGTTAGTGGAATGGTTAGCACCTTGCCACCGTGGGCCTCCACCACTTCCCGGCCCACGATTTCATGAATCCGGTAATCGCCGCCTTTTACCAGGATGTCCGGCACCAGGGTTTCGATTAATTTGGCGGGGGTTTCTTCATCGAACAGACAGAGGTAATCCACGAATTGCAGGGCCGCCAGCACCACCGCCCGGTCTTCTTCCGGGACAATGGGACGTCCCCGTGGTTTGATTTTCTTCACCGAGGCGTCGCTGTTGAGTCCCACGATGAGCAAGTCACCCAGGCGGCGGGCAGCCGCCAGATATTCCACGTGTCCCCGATGGAGAATGTCGAACACTCCGTTTGTAAACACCACCGTTTTTCCTGCTTCCCGGGCCTTCTGCCGAATGTCCACCAGTTCCGCCAGCGGTTTAATTTTTTCTTGAAAATTTTCCATGCCCCTCTCGTTCCAAATTTTAGCCACCGTCTGGAGTCGTTCTTCCAATCAGAGCCTCTTTATTGCCCCCGCTGCCTTGTAAATTATCGGAAAAAGCCCCGAAAACTCGAATAAAACCCAAAACACTGGTTAATAAAACTCAACCGGAACAATTACTTCCCGGCGAAAATATTCTGGTTCTTTAAAATGGAAGAAAGCAGTTTCTCCCGTTGTACCG
>JAJRXE010000097.1 GCA_024276455.1 Calditrichota bacterium | reverse complement strand
TAAAGCGATTTTTTCCCGCCCACCTTGCCCGGGCTACCGCGGCAATATTCTGGCACCAAAATTGAAATAATGAATCTCGAATGAACAGGAGCGTGAAAACAGATGACGGAAATATTTTACAAAATTTGCCCGAATTGCAATTACTTTTGTCGAACCGTGGAAGACAACAAATTCTGTCCGGAGTGCGGGACCCGACTGCTGGAACACTGCCCCCAGTGCGGTTCGTCCATCGATTTTCCCTACATTCGTTTTTGCGGAAAATGCGGCGCGCGTTTGCGCAACAATGGAGAGGATTTAAAACAAATTTTCTCGAGCGCGAAAGACGAGTAAGGCAACATTCAGAGGTGCAGTGAGGCAAAAAAAAATTCGAATTAATTCATGGAGAACCCAACATGACAAAGAATTTTTTCATCGCGATCTGCTTCGTCTGGGGCACTTTATTGGCACAGGAGAACCTGCAAGATTACCTTACCATAACCATATTGGATTCCATTGCTCAGGAGGATTACAGCTCCGGGTGGTACACCGGCTATTCTGATGTGCACCTGGCCACTAACGGAGAAAATCTCTACCTCGCCGCTAAAAAGATGTACAACAACGACAGCAGCCAGGCCTGGGCGGACGTTTTACTGGGCACCCGGCAGGGAATAGGCCGCTGGAACTTTGAAGTGGTCGGGAGCTACACCGACAAAATCTACCACCAACCGTTGAATATTATTCTCATGCACAATGTTACCCCCATTATTTTTTATGGGGACAGAACGGAGCAAAACGTGGCCAATTACGTCCTGAAATACACCAGCCTTACCGGCACGGGATGGGTCGAAACCCTCTTTTGCTCCGATCCGGAAGCCACAGCCCCGGATTGGATTGACT
Organism: Calditrichota bacterium; assembly: GCA_024276455.1. Classification (GTDB taxonomy): domain Bacteria; phylum Calditrichota; class Calditrichia; order RBG-13-44-9; family RBG-13-44-9; genus JAJRXE01. Next base: position 15,770 of record JAJRXE010000097.1, on the reverse strand, counting down.
GGTTGAATGAATATTACCAGGACGGTTTCAACCTGAGCACCGACGAAAATGGGGTGACGGCCTACTGGTGGCGCACGGTAGTGGACACCATCATCTACGATGCATTCGGAACGAAAGTCCTTTACCGACCCTTAGTGGTTGGGAAAAACTGGACCAGCGACACCACCTTTACAGTGGTGGATTTACCACGGATTTACGGACGGGGTAGCAAGCCGGTGGTCACTAAAGACGGCGAATACCTTGCCTTTTCCTTTTATGTAAGACATCCGGACCATTCCTACTGGGGAGTTTACGTATTCCGGAAAACGGCCAACGGCTATGTCAAAGATTTTGCCGACAGCACCATTAGCGACAATTGGGACTACGATTACTTGAATCGTTATTCTCTCGCCATGGGAAAGAAAGGCAACGGAGACATTTTGTTGCTCGCCAAAGGACCACTGGGAAATCCACTTTTTTTAAAAGCAAATGGTAGATGGAGCAAAATAATGGACCAATATCCCACCAGATCCGGAGGAAATATAGAGGCTTCCACAAGGGACCCAGCAAACGAACGTATTCTGTTTGCCAACGATGGGACCGCTTTTTGGGGCGACTTTGACGGTTATTCCACCGGATTCTTCTCCGCGGAAATCAGCTACTACACTCCGGAGGGGGATTTCGGCCACCTTCTTCTTCCAGCACCGGACTTCTACCCCGACGGTGGAATTTTCCAATACCACGATTTTACCATCACCAGCGATGACACCCTGCACTTTGTTTACGAATTCCAGCCTTGGGCCCAACACCCTAAATGCCTGGTGGAAGGAAAAATTTATGTTCCAAACTTATTGCGAGTGACTGGCATTGAGAAAGAAGAGCGGTTTCTCCCCTCCAGCTTGGCGCTGTACCAGAATTTTCCTAACCCGTTCAATCCCACTACCGCGATTCGATTCGATGTGCCGAGAGCGGCTCACGTTTCTCTGAAAATCTTCGATGTAACCGGTCGGGAAATTGCCACACTGGTCGATGAGCCCAAAACACCCGGTTCGTACCGGGTCACCTTCGATGCTTCTGATTTGGCCAGTGGAATATATGTGTACCAATTGATCACCGGCAGAACGATTCAAAGCCGGAAAATGATTCTCCTTAAATAACCCCGCCGGGAGTCAGCGCTGGAAGGCATTTTTTGCCGTCCGGAAAGCGGTCTTCCGAAGGGAAAAAGACGTTCCACTCGGGCAATATTGGCCTAAATATTTAGGAGTAAACCATGATGCGAAGCTTAGTACTTTCCGTTTTATTAGTAACCATTTTTACCCGGGGGCTTCTATTTGGTCAGAGCACCCCGCAGTGGCTGAACTTTAGCTACGGCGAGAACATTTACGCCCTCGCCGAGGAGGCCGACTACATCTGGATTGGTACGGTTGGCGGCCTCGTTCGCATGAGCAAAACCGATGGCAGCCTGCAATTTTTCAATCGGGCGAACTCGCCCCTGCCTTCCAACGCCGTGCACGCCATCGCCATCGATTCCTCCGGAAAAAAATGGCTCGGTACGGAGGGAGATGGCGTGCTGACTTACCACAACGGCGGCTGGGAAACCTTAAGCTCCGATCTGTACAGCGGGGTGGAGGTGTATCCCAACACCATTGCCGTGGAAGAAAACGGAACCACCTGGGTTGGGTACCAGGATGCCGGGCTGGCCGTTTACGATGGGAACACCTGGACCGGCTACCGCACCTGGAACTCAGCGCTCCCTTCGGAGCATGTGTACGACATCCTTCTCGACGCCAACGGCACCAAATGGATTGGCAGCGGGGGCGGCCTGGTGAAAATTGTGGGAGAAACCTGGACTATTTATGATCCCACCAATTCCGGAATCGAAAGCTACTTCATCTATTCCCTTGCCAGGGACGCAGACGGCAATCTCTGGATGGCAACGCCCGATAAAGGTATCCTGATTTTCAGTCCGGGCAGCGGAACCTGGCAATCGTACAACTCCACCAATTCCCCCCTCACCACCGACAAAATATACGTGGTGGCGATCGATCACAACAACAACAAATGGTTCGGCACCGATCAAGGAGTATTTTACTTCGACGGACAAAACTGGGCCCATTTTAACCTCGACAACGCGCCCCTTCCAAACCAGTACGTTTACGCGCTGCTGGTGGATTCTCAGAACCATCTCTGGGTGGGAACCCTTCGCGGTCTGGTCATGTTCGATGGCAGCGAGTGGAGCACCTACCGAACCTCCAACTCTCCGTTACCCCGGTTCTCTATTTCTTCTCTGGCGATGGGCCGAAAAATCAATCTCTGGATCGGAACGGCTGGCGGCGGACTGCTGAGATTCGACACCGCCAACTGGCAGGTGTACACCAGCAGCAATTCGGCTCTGCCCGGTGATAATATTACAGCTCTCTACATGGAAAACGGCAACCGTCTCTGGATCGGAACACAACAAAATGGCATTGCCCTGCTCGAGGGAACAGACTGGTCAGTATTTCAGAACAGCGCGGTTACCGGATACACGGTAAACTGCCTGGTAGTTGACCAGAACAACAATCTCTGGGTCGGATTGGCAAACAACGGCCTGGTTAAATATGATGGAAATAGCTGGGTGGCTTACAAAGCTCCCGATTATCCCTTGCCAGACAACGACATCCTTTCTCTGGTGGTGGACAGCAACAATCATCTCTGGATCGGCACCCGGAAAGGGGTGGTCCGCTTCGACCAGGGAGAGAACTGGACGGTGTACGATCCCACCAACGCCAGCTTACCGGGCTGGGGCATTCTTTCTTTAGCGCGAGATCTCAGTGACGCAATCTGGGCCGCTGTACCCAGTTACTGGAACGGCACCAGCTGGGACAAGGGAGGCCTGGCGGAATTCATTTCTGGACAATGGCAAACCGTTAGTCGCAACGTTTGCGGTCTGGACGGAAAATCCATTCACCAATTGCATATCGATGCGAATTCCAACAAATGGGTTGCAACCAACCAGGGATTGGTGAAATTTATTTCCGAGAATAATTGGGAGGAAATCACCATCGAAAACTCGCGCTTGCCCACCAACGATATCACAGCGGTGGTAACCGATTCTCTGGGGAATATATGGATCGCCACTACCAGCCTTTACGAACAGCAGATCAATCTCTGTGCCTATAACGAGAACGGCGTTGTGCTGGGCATTAACCGGGAAAATCAACCCTCCAATCGGATTACGGGTTTCCAGCTGCACCAGAACTACCCCAATCCATTCAATCCCTCCACCACGATTGAATACGATTTACCCCAGAGCGGGAACATTCGCCTTACCGTGTACGACGTCTCCGGGAGAAAGGTGAGCGAGTTGGTCAGGGGATTTCAAACAGCCGGCAAACACAAGGTTACTTTTCACGCTCAAAATCGCGGCAGCGGGGTGTACCTCTACCAGTTAGAAGCGCCGGGTGTTCTGGAAACCCGCAAAATGCTGCTGATCAAATAACCTGCCCGGAAACCCCGATGAATCCCCTTCCCTGCGGCCTTAGCGGGAAGGGGATTTTTAAGAATTAAATATGCGGTACGGAATTGCCCCCCTGATTTCAGCCCGGCAGAGAGTTAATTTAGCGTGAAATTTTAGAACGGCTTCCCCTGAACGTCGGACCTCTTCTTACTCTATTGAGCGGAAAATAAAAGAACCCCCGCACATGTAACCTTCCGTAAATCATTTCGTATATTTTGTCAAACAATTTATTTCCGTTAAATTAGGAATCGGTCAGGAGGGAATAAAAAATGAGGTACCAATGAGCAAATCTCACTTTCTCTGGACGATTATTCTGTTGTGGTTCATTCAACCTGGCTATTCGCGAGGAAACGATTCCCCCGCCCACCGCAGTCTCGATTTAACCATCAACCACTACGGAATAAGCATCGGGAATTCCGCCCGCGTCAACGGCATTCGCCTGAACTTCAGCGACCGTCAGGTGGTGGCAGTCAACGGGCTCAACCTTACCCTCTGGAAACCGGGCCGAAATCCCGTTTTTCGGCTAAACGGCATTGCCCTGGGGCTGGTAGGTCCCGATGCGAACCAAATTCGGGGCTTCAGTGCCGGCCTGGTGGGTGTCTCTACCGGGAGTTCGATCGTCGGACTGCAGATTGGCGGGCTTGCCGTGCACTCCGGTGGCAATGTAGCGGGTATGTCGCTGGGCGGATTGGCGGTGGTGGGCGAAAGCAACGTTTCCGGAATCAGTCTGGCCGGAGGGGCCGTGGTGGCGCAGGGAAACCTGACCGGGATTCACCTCGGCGGGCTAGCCCTGGTTTCCACCGGGAATCTGCGCGGGGTGGGATTAAGCGCTCTGGCAGTGGTGGGCGAGAAAAGCCTTCAGGGGGTTGTCGTGGGTGGGCTGGCAACCGTTTCCGAAGGGAAAATACAGGGAGTTAGTGTAGGAGGATTGGCGGTGGTGGGTCAAAAAGCCGTCCAAGGAATTCACCTGGGCGGACTGGCGGTGGTGTCCGAAGGTCCGGTCCTGGGCCTGAATATCGGCGGACTGGCCGTAGTGGGTCAGGAGAAAATTGCCGGAATCAATCTCGGCGGTCTGGCGGTCGTCTCCGAAGGTTCCCTGCAAGGCCTTTCCGTTGGCGGCATGGGTCTTCATGGCTCCCGGCTGACCGGGTTCCAGGCCACCCTGGGAATGTTGAAAGCCACCCAAACGGCTCAGGGATTCAATGCCGCTGTTTACCGGATTAAAACACCGCAACTCACCGGACTGGGCCTCACCGCTCTGCTAACCGTTCGAAAGCTGCAGGGCATTGCGCTGGGACTCGTTAACCTGATCAGGGAGAAACAAATGGGATTCACCCTGGGAATTTACAATTCCACTCATGCCATTTCCGGGATTCAAATCGGGCTGATCAACCATGTGGAGACCAATCCCCGCTATTTGAAGTATTTACCCCTGTTCAATACTAAATTCTAAATTCCGGTTAATTTAATCCGACCATTTCGGGGGAATATTCACGGGATCGGATAATAACACGTTCTTTTCTATTTTGAAACCCAGATTGTGCACTAACGACGAAGTATTACAGCAAACAAATTTTGCTGCGCCACAAACGATTCAGCAAAATTTTTATGAATTTTTTTGATTCATTTAATCGTTTTTAATAGCCTTATTCGCGTAATTCGCTGGCTAATGCTGATTTTGGTTAAATAAAGCGACGAACAGAAAACAGGAGCCCTTTTCCATGAAATTTCGCGGCCAATTTGTCTTACCCTTTCTCACTGTGTGCCTTCTTCTCTCTTCTTCCCACGCCCAGAAGCTCATTCAGGGAACCGTCCGGGATGCCGAGTCCCGGGCTCTTCTGCCAGCGGCCAATATTCAAATCGAGGGCACCTTTTCCGGTACCATTACGAACGACGAGGGTCAATACCAGCTCCAGATTAAAAAGTTACCGGCCACCCTGGTGGTGAGTTACATCGGTTACGCCACCAAACGGGTGAAGGTAACGGCCGATTCTCCGGAGCGAATCGATATTTTACTGCAACCAATCGCCTACCAGCTTGAACCCATTGTGGTGACCGATGAAGATCCGGCGGTGCGGATCATGCGGGAGGTAATTCGCCGCAAGCAGGAACGGCGGAAACGTTTGAAAACCTATCGGGCAGAAGCCTACACCCGCCAGCGGCTGGAGAACGACACCAGCGTGGTGCTGATTACCGAAAGCATTTCGGAGGTTTTCTGGGACAAGGAAAAAGGTTCCCGGGAAGTAATTAAATCCAGGCGCCAGACTTCCAATTTGAGTCCCGGGCAGAACTTCGCCGCCGCCAGTTACATCGCCAATTTTTACGACGACGACATCGAAATCATGGGGTTTAAAATGATCGGGGTGACGCACCCGGACGCCCTGAAATATTACCGGTTTAAGCTGGTGGGACAGCGCCAGCGGGACGACCAAATTGTGTACGACATCGAAGTAACCCCCAAAACCAAGTTGCAACCGGTTTTCACCGGTCGGATTTCCGTTTTAGACCGGGAATACGCCCTGCTTGAAGTGGATCTGGTTCCCAGCGAGAAAATTCTTTTCCCGCCGCCCATTCAGGAATGGAAAGTGCACTACCGCCAGCAGTTCAGCAACTTTGGGAAGGATTTCTGGCTGCCGGTGGACGTGCGGCTGGACGGCAAATTCAAAATCGGCATGCTGGGACTCTACTTCCCCACCATGTATTACCACCAAATTTCCCATTTGACCAATTACCGGGTTAATGTGCCCCTGCCGGATTCGCTTTACGAGAGCAAAAAACTGCTCCGGGTGGATTCGGTGTCCATCCGGAGAAATCCCGACAGCCTGTTTGCCAGCAATCCGCAGGTCATTCCCCTGTCTCAGAAAGAGGAGATCGCTTACCAGAAGCTGGACAGCACCATGACCCTGGAAAAAGCGTTTGAACCGCACGGACCACTGGCCAGATTAATTAAAATCACCGCTCGTAGCAGCGAAGAGGAGAACAGCAGCGGACAGACCTCTCCGCGCAAACACCGCCGTTTGCTCTCCCGTTTATTCCCCCAGTTCAGCTACAACCGGGTGAACGAGTTTCAGCTGGGGCTTTCCTATCGTCAACATTTCGGAAAGCCTTTCTATCTGTCCTTGCAGGGAGGCTATTACACCGGGTTGAAAAAATGGTACGGAGGCGCGAAAGTGCGAATCCAGCTAAGTGGGGCAACTTCCCTGCGCTTTAACTATTTTTCCGGCACCGCTTCCCGCTTCCTCTCGCCCAATTACCCGGATATTCTGAACTCCCTGCAAACCCTGTTGTTTGGTTTACCGGATTATTTCGATTATTACCACACTGAGCGCTTCCGGGGCAGTTTGCGACATCAATTCAAACGGTTGAATATCCGGACCGAATTGGGGTTGAAGGTGGAGACTCACAGCTCGCTATCCCGGACCACCAGTTACAACCTTTTTCGGCCCTCCGAAAAACAGCGGGAGAATCCCCCGATTCAACCGGGTAACCTGCGTTCCCTGTTTCTGGAACTGGCCTACGGGGAAGCGTACGTTCCCTTTGGGTTTGTTGGGCAGAAGCGGTTCGCTTTAAAAATTGAGCACAGCGCTCCGGGGCTGCTTGCCAGCGACTTTGCCTTTACTCGCTACCATTTCGAGGTGGACTGGACTTTCAATACCTTTTTGAAACGCCGCATGCTGCCCAACACTCTGAATGTGCGCCTCTTAGCGGGCACCTCGCAGGGTAGTGTGCCGCCCCAGCGCCTGGGCATCGTGGAAGGTACCCTGGGCAGCTTTTCGCCTTTCGGCGTGTTGAAGACCCTGGCCTACCACCCTTACGAGGGCGATCGTTACTGGGCCATATTTGCGGAACACAACTTCCGCACCGTGCCGTTCGAAATCCTGGGGTTAGACTTTCTGGCCCGAAAGAATCTGGGAATCATTCTTCACGGGGCCATCGGAAAAACGGAGCTGCGTTCGCAAACGCTGGAAGGACTTCCCTTCTCGCCCCGAACCACGGCAGGCACTCATCAGGAAATCGGAATTGCTCTGAACGGGTTGTTTAATTTTTTCCGTCTGGACGGAACCTGGCGATTAGACCAGCGGGGATTTTTTCTCACTTTCGGTACGGCAAGGCTGTTTTAATCCGTTGGGCGGTTTAAACAGAATATTGGTTGTAACAAACCGTTAAGACGGTTTTTAAAACCAGTCCGCACCTCCCATTGTTTTCATTCCCTGCGAAAGGCGGTGCCCCTACGGTACCAGCACAACCTTTCCAATATTTCGCCGCGCCTCGATGTAGGCATGGGCATCGGCCGCTTTTTCAAAAGGAAAAGCGCGGTCCACATGCGGGCGGATCCAGCCTTCTTCCACGCCGCGTAAAATTTCTTCCATCCAGGGGCGAATCCGCTCTTTTTCCCTCCAGAGGTGCCCCAGATTCACCCCGAATACTCCCCGATTGCTCTGCATTAATCCGATGGGATTAAACCAGGGCATCTGCAGCAGAATTTTCAAGAAGCGGAATTTGCCACTTAACCCGGATTCGGTAACACTGGAAACCCCAAACATTCCCAGTCGACCGGTGGGCGCCAGGGACCGGTAACTCAACTTCCAGTTTTTACCGCCCAGGGGATCGAGAATTAAATGCACTCCCCTACCTGCGGTAATCTTTTTCAACTCTTTGAACCAATCTTGCCGGCGGTAATCAATTACCTCCGCGGCTCCTCGCTCTTTTAAAAAGTCATGCTTGGCGGCGCTGGCCGTTCCGTACACCACCGCTCCCCGGTGCCTGGCAATATCGAGCGCTGCCAGTCCCACTCCGCCACCCAGATTGTGAACCAGGACGCGCTCGCCCTCTCTCAAGCCACCCATGGCAATCAACAATTGGTAAGCCGTAACGTAGTTTACCGGAATGGCGGCCGCCGCTTCAAAAGAGAGTTTTTCCGGTTTAGGAAAAACCATGGCCGGTTTCACACAGACTTGCTCTGAATATCCGCCGAAATTGGTCACCGCTACCACTACTTTCCCTTTCCAGTCCGGATCCACACCTTCTCCTACCGCCGTCACCACCCCGGCCACCTCGTATCCGACCACACAGGGCGGTTTGGGGGCATCCAGGTACAAGCCCTGGCGGGCTAAAATATCCGCAAAATTAATCCCGGCCGCTTTGACCTGAACAACCATCTCCCCCGGACCCGCTTCCAGATCCGGTCTTTCCTGTATTTCTAAAACCCTCGGTTCCCCGTAGCGGGAAATAACCACCTGACGCATTCGTTTTCTCCCCTGTTGGAGTGAACTGTTCACCATCCCTCCTGATCCCGGTCAGAAGGAGGAACAATCATCTAAGTCGTTTAATGCGAACTACTTCAACCGTTTTTTCCCCGGTAATCGTTTAGTATCCCGGGAAGATTTACGACCCGTCAAATATAATAAAAACATCCCCAACAATCACAAAGAGATTTTTTCTCCCCGTTCACAAAATCTTTTTTCCAGCGCAGAGCATTGGTTCGCTCTTCCCTGCGCAGGAAAGGCTCTTCGGGCAAAGAAGCCGTTCGCTTCTCCGTTCAAAATGCCCCCATTCGTCCTGCCTGGTTCTGCTCCGTTTCCAAACAAAACAATCAATTCCGCCGAAAGTTTCCAGAATACCCGCCGCAAAGCACTTTCAATTCCTCTTGAGCTATTCCGGGAAAGTGGCTATATTCATTTTTTCAAGGAATGGTGAAAACAACATGTACATACTGGCACGTTACATACTGAAGGAGCATGTGGGACCGTTTTTCTTTTCCCTGGCGGTGATTATGTTTGTTTTCGTCACCAAATTTATCGTCCAGTACATCGGGAAAATATTCGGAAAGGGACTTCCTTTTCACACCATTCTGGAATTTATTTACCTCAATCTGGCCTGGATGTTAGCCCTGGCCGTCCCCATGGCGGTACTCATTGCCTCGCTGATGGCTTTTGGCCGCCTTTCCGCCGACAACGAGATTACCATTCTAAAGACATCCGGAATCAGTCTCTACAAAATTATTCGGCCGGTGCTCATTGTGGGCGTCCTGTTAACCGTGTTGATGTACCTTTTTAACGACCGGGTTCTGCCGGAATACAACCACCGGGCGCGCCTGCTATTTACCAGCATTTCCCAGAAGAAACCGACTCTGCAGCTGGAAGAAGGCCTTTACTTAAACATGGGGAAATTCAGCATTCTGGTGCAGGGAATCGAAAAATCGCTGGGCGAGCGTATGGCGGACAAGGGCACCATCATGAATCCGGACTACACTCCAGAGGGCGCCGACCGCCTCAAAGACATCACCATTTTCGACCGCAGCAGCGAGAATTACCAGCGCACGGTGATTGCCCGCCGGGGACATCTCATTTTCGACCCTCAAAAGGAGAGTCTCGTTTTTACCCTTTACGACGGAGAAATTCACGAAATCGGTTACAAGGATCTTTCCGAATACCGCCGCATGCGTTTTAACCGGAATGTATTCTACATTCCCGCCCCGGAACTGGTTTTTAAACGGGCCAAAGACGAATGGCGGGGCGACCGGGAAATGACCACCAAAATGATGGAAAATGAGATCAAAAAATACCGCCAGAGTATTCAAAAGGAAAAACAAAAAATTCAACAACAAATAGGGGAATATTTACAGATCGCGCTTCTCGAAGCAACGAGCCGGGATGAGACAAAACGACCCTCTGCGGCAGCTCTGCCGGACAGGGGTGAACTCGCGCTTCTCACGCCCTCTTCCCAGGCCAACCCGGCCCCTTCCCGCAAACTGGAGGACTGGCAACTGGCCCGTTCCAAAGCGCTGCGCCAAACCCAGGCCACCATTCGTTTGCTCAAAAATTCGCAAAAAAATATTGCGTATTTCGAAAAAGTGATTAACAAATACAAGGTGGAAATTTACAAAAAGCTGTCCATTCCCTTTGCCTGCATCGTTTTTATTCTGGTAGGCGCTCCCCTGGGAATCCGGGCCCGGAAAGGAAGTTTAGCAATTGGCGCTACCTTTAGCATCGGTTTCTTTTTACTTTATTGGGTCTGTCTGATTGGCGGCGAAGAGCTGGCCGACCGGCGCATTCTTCCGGCTTTTTGGGCCATGTGGTTTCCCAACATCATTGTAGGATTCTGGGGAGTGTACATGACGTACCGGACGGTAAAAGAAACCACCTTCATTCGCTGGGAAAAATTGCCCAAATTTCTACAACTATTCTTTAAAGGGGAAGAACAACCACAGTGATCAAAATTCTGGACCGTTACATTATTCGCCGATTTCTTTCGGTACTGTTTTTCACCATCCTGGCGTTCATTATTATTTTTGTCATCATTGACCTAATCGAGAACCTGGACAAATTTCTCTCTTTCGACGCCACTTTCAACCAGGTTTTTCGTTACTATGTGTACTACATTCCTTTCATCATTATTCTCACCCTGCCGGTGTGCATGTTGTTGAGCAGTTTGTTCTCGCTGGGTACCATGGCACAATACAACGAAATCATCGCCATTAAGGCCTCCGGAGTCAGTCTGTACCGCATTTTGTTGCCGGTTCTGGCCCTGGCATTCGTTATTAGCATCATTTCCGGAATTGCCGGAGAGACGGTGGTGCCGGCTGCCAACCGGGCCCGGCTGGACATTTACCGTTACGAGATTAAGAAAGAGAAGCGCCGCATTGCCACCGCCCGGCAGGAACTGGCGCTGCAGGACGGAAAAGACAAACAGGTCTTCATCCAGTTTTACGAAACGGCGAAAAAACGCGCTCACCGGGTCACTATCCTGTGGGTTAAAAGCGACCGCATTACCAAACGTTTGGACGCCCGTTACATGCAATGGGACGACAAGGCGAAAGAATGGATTCTACTCAATATCACCGCCCGGAATTTCACCGATTCAACCGAAACGGTGACCCACTACGATACGCTCCGCTACACGGTGAGTCAAATCACCCCAACGGATTTGCTGGATCTGGAAATTCAACCGGAAGAAATGACCTACGCGGAACTGAACCGCTTTGTGGACAAAATGCTGGCAATGGGCGCCGATGCCCGCCGCTGGTTAGTGGACCTGTATATGAAAATCTCCTACCCCTTTGCCAATTTCATCATTGTATTATTCGGAGCACCGCTGGCTTCCCAAAAACGCCGCAGCGGTCCCGCTATTGGTTTTGCAGTCGCTCTCCTCATCAGTTTCATTTATTTCCTTTTCCTGCGCACCGGGCAGGTGCTGGGCCACAAGGGTGATCTCTCGCCCTGGTTTGCTGCCTGGATCGGGAATATTGTCTTCGGTGTGGGAAGCATCTTCATGCTGTTTCGGGCCAAAAATTAGACGCCCCCGTCCCGGGGCAAGGAGACGAGGGCATCCGAGGCTCCATTGGAAGCAGGATGGAGCGGGTGTAGCTGGTCGAATTATTCAACCGGAGGTAGCCATTTCTTCAATCCTTTCATCGAATAATCACAATTTTGCCTGATTTCAATTTCTTATTGCCCTCCCCTCGCACCAGGTAAATGTAGAGACCGCTCCCAACCGGTTGGCCCCGATCCGTCCGGCCGTCCCAGGCAAAACGGCGGGGAGGTAAGCCGGAAAAATTCACCGAGTATTTTAAATCGCCGGTAACGTCGTAAATGTACAGATCCGAGGCTTCTACCGGAAGGTTATCGAAGTACACCCGATCGTGCCCCTGAGCGGGACGGAAGGGATTCGGAAAGACAATAATTTCTTCTTCCGGCGCCAGTCCGGGTAAGCCGCCCCCTTCGCGGGTATTAAAAGTGGATTGCTCCACGTTTAACACGTAACCCGAGGTGTCTTCGATGGTTAATTTAAAGTAATAACTGGTATCCGCTAACAAACCATTCAACTGAAATTCATGTTCGGTCCGATAGTCGGGGGACTGGTAAGTATGGATTAGAATCGGAGAAATCCAGTAGCTAAAGGTGATTTTATTGGGCGTATCTCCGGCAACCTGTACCTTCACGGCATTTTCGTTCAAGGGACGAATTTGCAGTGCTTCCAAATCCACCCGCGGCAGCACCGTAACCGGAATCTCAACTTCGTCGGAAAGATTGCCGGGATCGGTGACCCGAATGGTGAACGAGGACTCACCGTTCCAGTCCTTTTCATCAAGAACCCACAATTTACCTTCCCGGGCATTCACCTGGTAGCGCAAACCGTTGCCAGGCCGGAATTCCCAGCTCAATTCATTCAACGTATTGGTGGAATCCACCACAATATCGCTCAACAAAATTAAATATTTGCCGTCCTCCTCAAAGGTAATCCGTTTTGGGGCGTTCACCAGTCTGGGAGGGGTATTGCTGCTGGAAGTACGGTAGTGTAAAACCACCGTTGCCGTACTGGAGGCGCCCTGGGGGTCGGTTACCCGGAAGGTTCCCTGCTCTTCAACCGTCCCGTCTTTACTGCGGATTTTAATTAACTTCTGAGCTTTATCTTCCCAGGTAATTTCGAAATGAGAATAGCCGCTGAAAGTCCAGTTCAGTTCGGTGGCGGCGTTATCCACATCGGTGGCGTACTGCTTTAGATCAAAAATGTTGTTACTTACGCTGCTGATGTACAAATCCTTCAAATTAGTTTGCGGCGGATCGTTTACTGCCACCACTTGAATGGTTTCCTGATCGCTCTCGGAAGCCTGATTGGGAGCCACCGCCACAAAGGTCACGGTTTCCTGCCCGTACCAATCAGGATGGACGCTGCGAAAGGTTACCCGGCGGGTCTGCTGATTGTACTCAGCTTTCAAATTTTTCAGATTCCGGAATTCCCAGACCAACTGGTCGGGGTTGTACTGTTCGATGGTTACGCAGGTGTCCATCCAGAGGGTAAAGGACTGATCTTCCAGGAAGCGAATGGGGGGGACGTCCACCTGAAAGGTCAGGGTTCCTCCGGAAATTACCTGTAGCTGAATATTTTTTTGATCCCAGAAGCCGTCCGGGTCCTGCACCTTCAAGGTGAAGCTGGCCGTGCCGATAAAATTCGTGGGGTTGGGGGTAAGCTCGAGACTTTGATCGTTCACGACCACACGAATATTATTTTGATTCGACACCTCCGGCTGCAGGACCGAGACGGCATGGTCGGGATCATGAAACACTTCGTTAAACCCCACCGTGGTGGTTTGTCCGGACGGAATCTGGGACAACGTCCAGTTAATTTCGGGAATTCCGGCAGACACCACATCGGAAGGATCGGACGCATTTCCGGCTGAATCCACCGCCACCAGATAATAAGAATACAAGCTGCCGGGATAAATGTTACTCCGGTCCACAACGTGGGTACCAGGATGAGGAACAACTTTTAACAAGGTGTACGCATCGGAATTGTTTTCCGCCCGGTAAAGACGGTATTCTTTCATATCGGGCTCGGTATTGGCATTCCAGTAAATGTTTAACGAATCGGTTTGCGGAAACAATTTATTTATGAACAGTAAGGAAAGCACCATTTGCGCAAAAAGTAAACTCCTTTTCAAAATAATCCTCCTTTCGTTTCAATGCCAAAGCTTTGATTGCAAAAACATTGCCAAACCGCCAGAACCTTTTTTTAAAGGAAAAAGCAGCGGGAATTTTTCTGACAATGGGAAAAATATTTACAATTGCCCTTTTTCCCTCCGGTCCTTCCCCGGCGATTAATCCACTCAATGGAACGCTCCGCCCGATTCCTCCGTTTGCAAATCAACTCCCGCTGAATTTTGTTTTTCCCGGTCCCGCTTTCCCGATTCCGAAAGGTGTTAAAACAATTTGTCCGACCTTCAACGGGAATTAGAGGGCACGATTTATTTCAAAAATGATTATTCTTGTAACGAATGGCGGGAATATTTCGTTAAATTATCTATCGGAATCGAAACGGATTGGGAAGAAATGAGGACCGAATGGCCCGCTATTTAACATTGCGATACAAATTAGTGGTTTTTACCATTTTAATGGTCACCGTTATTATGGCCACCATTACGTACCTGTACACGATCCGCGAGCTGGAGGCCAAACGCGCCGCCACCGAAGAACAAATCACCCGGATTGCCCAGAATATTGCCACCCTTCAGCTGCTGGATCGCCAGGACTGGGACGTTTACCAGAATTACATCTCCCAGCTCATGGCTTTCAACCAGGACATTGTGTACATTGCAATTTACGATCATCAGAGCCTGCTACGTGCGTTTACCTTAAATCGGGATTTAATCGACCTGAAACGTCCCCGTATTTCCCGCTGGGAAGAAGCGCGAATCGTCCGCCGCCTGGATGCCGGCGGGGTTGCCGCAGAAAGTCGCAATGATTTCCGCATTGTCCGGGTGAACATTCAGATGGGAAATCGGATTCTGGGCAGTGTACACGTGGGCTTCTCTCTGATTAATATTAACGACAATTTGAGGAGCGGGATTGTTACCAATGTGTTGCTGGCACTGGGGTTTATTGTGGTGTTCAGCCTGCTCTCGTTTTACACCAGTAGCCGTCTGGTACGGCCGCTGGAAAAGTTAAGCGCAGCCATGCGTTCGGTTCGGAAAGGAAACCTGGACTTAAAAATCCAGCCCACCACCCACGACGAAATTGCCCAGCTAACGGACGATTTTAATCAGATGGTGGAAGCGCTGCGAGAACGCCGGATCATTGACAAACTTGGTTTCGAGTTAACCGCTTCGTTTCAACTCGACAATCTGGTTCGTATTATTTACCACCGCCTGTTCAACGAGGTCGATACGCGCCTGGGAGTGCTGTATTTGTCCCGACGCCGGCAGCCGAACCGCTTCGAACAACTGCGGCCCTCCGAGACGGGAAGCTCCGCCGGAGAGGAACTCCTCCTCCAACCGCCCACTCTGCAGTATCTCATGGAACATTCCCGGGGCTTCCGCTACCAATCTCTGCCGGAAGAGATTCGCAACAATTTGCACCTTTCCGGCGAATTCGAAAATCCCTTAATTATTCCGCTGATTGTGCGAGAGAAACTGCTGGGACTATTTTTCCTGGAAAGCAAACATGCAGACGGTTTCAGCCGCAACCAGCACCACTTCCTGGTGACGCTGGCAAACCAGGTAGCCGTTTCGCTGGAAAACGCCCTTTTGTACGAAGAGGTACGCGAACAGGAACGGATTAAAAAAGAGATCGAAATCGCCCGCAGAGTACAGCAACGGCTTCTACCGCGCGAAATGCCCCACTTTCCGGGCTACGCTATTGAAGGTTTTTGCCTCCCGGCCACCGAAGTGGGTGGCGATTACTTCGACTTTTTCACCATTGATGCCGAACATCTGGGAATCGTGATTGCCGACGTGTGTGGAAAAGGTGCCTCGGCTTCCTTCTACATGGCCGAGCTAAAGGGAATGATGCAGTCC
>JAJRXE010000096.1 GCA_024276455.1 Calditrichota bacterium | reverse complement strand
CGATTGGCCACAATTCCGCTGATAAGCAGATTAATATCGGCTTTGTTGTCGTCGTAACTTAATTCCAGATATTTCAATGAATACCGGGCTCTGGCCTGGTACTCGTAGAAAAAATCTTGAAAGGAGTAAAAGAGAATTAATACATATTCTTCCTGATCATTGAAATCGGGATAAGTGAACTCCCCTACCCCGGTTGAGATTAATTGAGCCTGGCCATTTTTGCGAATCAACAAAAGCGATTCCGAGGAATTGTTCGAGAAAGTCAAACGCAAAGAATCTCGCCCCCGAAAGCGCTGATATTCCACCCCAAATGCCTTAAGATCTCCCGAAATCGTGGCCGGGTACTCGGTAATTTGCCGGGTGTATTCCGCCCGTAATCCCCGGGCATCCGGGTGTTGGTAGCCGTAACGGGAATCCAGTACAGGATCGTTTAGGTAATTGGCCACCGTCCAATCCTGAAATATATCGCTAATGGTTCCGGGAATTCCCACCTTTTGAAGGCTGGCATTAAAGCCCGCTATCCCGTGGAGGGGATTTTGCACCAGCTCGCGGATGAATGGTCTGCCGAGTTGTTCGGCGCAATAAAGCGTCCAGAGGTTTACCTTGGAATAATCGGCTACTTCGTTGTCCCAGGTAACGAGGCTGCGACGAGTGTCTTCCAGGTAAAGGTAAGGGAAATCAATGCCAAATCCGCAATACGTACCGGCCAGTTCGGACAATCCCTCGTTCACCCAGGTCTCTTCATTCCGATCGTAATTGTAATGAATCAAATGCTGAAACTCGTGTGCGGTGGTGGCGAGCACCCGCGAAGTACGGTAATTTCCATCGTAATAAATTCCCGGGTAGGCATCCAGATACATCAGATCCATCTTGTTGCTGTTGGGGTTGTTGGTCTGGTCATTTGGATGGAAATAGCCGGCAATAAATTCCTGATTGTCCGGAGGGTTAAAAAAATCTTTAATATCCAGAATCAGGAAATCAATGATGCCGTCTCCGTCGTAATTGGGTGGCTGACCGAACAACATGGTGTCGATCTCAACGATTCCTTTCCGGGGATCAATTGAGGAAGCATTGGAGGATTCTTCCAGCTGACGAAGCACCTCGTCCAGCACCGCCTCGTTTACATATTGTTCGCTGGCATTCTCGACCCAGATACGCACCAGGTTGCCTGTTCGGCGCAGGGTGGCGGTGAGGGTGTAATATTTTTTGGTGCTAAAGTTGTAGGCGTAAAAGATCTTCTCGGTCAGATGGGTTTTATTGAAACTTTCCACTCGTAAGGCTTCTTGCAAGCTGGCCTGGTAAGCAGCCGGATTCTCCCGCTTTAACTGTTGCAGGTAGGTGTCGCCGTCGATGGTGCTGACTACCGGGGTGCCACAAGCAGGAACCGGATTCTGAGTCAGCTGGATTGCGGCAGCCAGACTTAAATGGATCAAAAAGAAGGTTGCACCAAACAGATGTAAGAATCGAATTCGAATTGGCAGTGCAAGACTCACTTTAAAAAGGAACTCCTGAAATCTTTTAGTTCGTTAAAGCTGGATTAGCAGCCCAATGCGATGGCTGTTGCCCAGCTCCTGGTCGTATTGGGTGAAAGCGTAATCGAATCGGATGTGGGGAATAACGAATCCCAGACCGAAGTTAAAGCGTTGAATTTCGTCTTTTCCGGCGCGCAGGAACAGCAGATTCCGGAAGCTGTATTCCAAACCGGCATTCCAGTCGAAACTAATCAGGCCAATGTTTGCCGTAGCGGTTGAACGGCGATCTTCTCCGCGGAAAATAAAATCGACCACCGGACGAAATTGGCTGTTAATAGCGGGAAGGGACAGTTGGTAGGTGCCGCCCACCGTGAGAGACGGTTTAACCAGCTCTTTTTCGCCGGTATTCCAGGAAATCAGCGTGGAGGTGGCATTTTTAAGGGCGGCTCCCAGGGTCAGGTTCCGGAAAAACGAGCGCTGGACCCCCAGGTCGATGCCAATGCCGTTGGCCGAATAATCGCTCAAGGTCCGTCGAATCAATTTAAAATTTGCACCGACTTTCCAGTCGTGAACCCAGCTCTGGGCAAACGAGAAGGTAACAATGTAATCGGCGCTGTTAAAACTGGTTACTTTTGACCAGTCAATTCGCCAGTCGTTGTCAATAATTATTTTGGCCTGTCGACTGTCTTTTATGTTGTCCACCCCCAGTCGCACCACACTCAACGCCAACACACGACCGTTCCCTAACTTGCGGGCAACCGCCAGGTAGTCGTAATTTACCGACGCCAGCATTTGTTGGGTGTGCATGAAAGAAACCTGGGTATTTTCAATGTTCCACAAACCGGCGGGATTGTAATAAGTGGAGGCAATGTCGCCGGAGATGGCCACAAATGCACCGCCCAATCCCTGGGCCCGGGCCGCCACCCCCACTTCCATGAATTCGCCAGCGTATTTACGAAATTTCAGATCGAGGCCGAACGAGGGGGAAACAATCCCTAAAACGATTAACAGACTCAAAATTCTTTTTGCTGACTTCAATTCTAAAATCCCTTAAGGTTAACTTTTTCAACCCGAAAAAAGAGAAAAGGTTTCTTAAATTTCCATTAAGCCCAATTTTCGCTGCGCTTCCTGTACGGCATGAATTAAATCTTTAACTGCTTTGGGGCGGTCTTTTTGACCAAACACCGCGTTGCCGGCTACCAGGTATTCCGCACCGGCCAGGTACACCGCACCAATGTTATCCGGAGCAATGCCGCCGTCCACCTCGATGACAAAATGGGCCTTTTGTTCGATTTTCCAGCGATTCAGCTCCTTTATTTTTTCCAGGCTGGCAGGAATGAACTGTTGTCCGCCAAAGCCCGGATTCACACTCATGATCAGAACGAGATCGACCTCTTCCAGTACCCAGCGAACCGCCTCCAGCGAGGTGGCCGGATTCAGCGCTACTCCGGCCTGAATGCCGGATTCCCGAATCTGCCGAACAGCCCGGTGCAGATGAGTCACCGCCTCCACGTGAACCGTGAGAATGTCCGGCTGAACCTCCAGGAACCAGGGCAACTGTCTTTCTAGCTGCTCGATCATCAAGTGTACATCCAGTTTGAAGCGGGTGTGTTTTTTCAGAGACTCGACAATTCGGGGACCAAAGGTCAAATTGGGCACAAAATGCCCGTCCATGACGTCAACGTGCAGATATTCGATTTCAGCAATATCCACCTGTCGGGCCTCTTCCACCAATTTTCCGAAATCGGCCGACAAAATGGACGGCAATATTCGGAAATTATTGCTGGGTAGTTGTGTCGACACTTTCTTCCTCCTGTGGGGGTTGATCGGTACTCACCGCCAGGTCCACCGAATCCACTTTGGTGGCATTGGTTCCGGCAGATACAGATTGATTAATCACCGTTCCCGGTACCAGATTGGGGCGGTACACGTATTTAATGCGGCCCACTTTTACCCCCACGGCATCCAGCTCTTTCTTAGCACTCTCCACACTTTTCCCGACCAGGTTTGGTATTTCCAGCGAAGTTGGCGGCGGACCCAGGCTCACGGTAATATTGACCCGCTGGTTCTTTTTCACCGGTTCGCCGGGGGGAATCGATTGATTTATGACCACTCCCTTGGGGTGTAATTCGGAAAACTCGTAAATAACGTTGTTGAGCTGCAATTCGTTTTCTTCCAGCAAAAAGCGGGCATCCTGCGGGGTTAAATCAATTAAACGGGGCATGAACCGCGGTTTTTCTCCGATGCTTACCGTCAAATAAACCCGGCGCCCCTTTTTGACCAGGGAAAACGGCAACGGATTTTGCTGGACCACGGTTTCCGGGGGGAATTGTTCGTCGTAAGTGGAATCTTGAATAATCGGCTGGAATCCGTCGGCTTTTAAAATCTCGATGGCCTCCTGAACCGGACGAGCGGTAACATCCGGAAGCTCGTACTCTTTGCCGTGCTTGGTGTACAACGGCATAATTACATTGTCCATTAGTAACACAAATACAATAAAACCGACGAAGTACAAACCGGCCTTCAGAAAAAATTTCTTGTTCAGCAATTTTTTACCTTTTGGAGAAGAAGCCTGCGTCATGTTACCCTCACTTTGCCTGACGTCTTGGTTTTAATCGATCGGTACTATCCAGAATAATGGTTACCGGTCCCTGATTGATTAGTTTAACTTCCATCATGGCACCAAAGATTCCGGTTTCTACCGAAATTCCTCTCTGTCGGAGCAAATCCACAAAATACCGGTAGAGAGCGTTGCCCTTTTCCGGTGGGGCCGCCTCAATAAAGCTGGGACGCCTCCCTTTGCGTGTATTGGCAAATAAGGTAAACTGGGAAATGGCCAGGATGCTGCCCTGAACGTCCAGTAAACTCAGATTCATTCTTTGCTGTGCATCTTCGAAAATCCGTAATTCGGTAATTTTCTGAGCCAGATATTCGGCATCGGCTTTTTCGTCGGCCTGGTGAACTCCTAACAGCACCACCAACCCCTTGCCAATCTCTCCGACAGTTTTACCTTCCACTTTAACGCTTGCTTCCGAAACCCTTTGTAACACCGCTTTCATGATTCCTTCCTGTGGTCTTCCTCAATCTTTGATTTTTACCGAGTCGTCTCCCAGCAGGGATTTCACTTCTTGCAAAAAAGCGTCCGATAACAGGACTTTGTATTTTTTCGATCGCATGAGAAATCCGCCCGAAAAAGCATTGCCATTGCTGTTCCCATTCACCCGCATTTCGAAAAACAGCGAGATTGGGCCGGGATATTTTTTAATGATTGTTTGGAGCCGATCGAGGTTTTCTTCGCTGAAATGCTGAATATCGATGATGAGACTAACCCCTTTGGCGTGACGGTTGCGCACCTCCGCAAGGGGAATAATTTCGTCACAGAGCATTTTGAAAGACGATTCACTTTGTTCGGTCACCCGCCCACTAACAAAAACCATTTCGCCTTTGTTGACGAATTGACCATATTTCTCGAAAACCGAGGCAAACACCACTCCCTCGAAAGAATAACGGCGGTCTTCCAGGGTAATAAAGGCCATCAGGTTCCCTTTGGTGTCCAGATGATGCTTTACATTGGTAATAATGGCGCCGGCTTTGACGACTTTTCCTTCTGCAAAAGTTTCCGGACGGTTCCAATCCAGATTGCTGAAAAGTTTAATTTCGGAAGCGAATTTATCCAGGGGATGGCCGCTAATGTAGAATCCCAATAGCTCTTTTTCGCGTTCCAACTTTTCCTGAATGCTCCACTCTGGTACGACGGGCAACGACGGGTAGTTAATAAAATTGTCCTGCTCGGTATCTTCGGTGCCGGCGTTCAACAATTCAAACAGCGAAATTTGCGATTTGTTTTGCATTCGGGAATTGTACTTTTGAGCGAAGTTCAGGGCGGTTTCAATGGCGGCAAAATTCTGTTCCCGGGTGCCTTCCAGGGAATCCAGGGCACCGGCTTGAATCAGGGCTTCCAAAATTTTCTTATTAACCGCTCGCGAATCCACGTGTTGTAAGAAATGGAAAATGTTTTTAAACGGCCCGTGTTCTTCCCGGGCGCGAATAATAGACTGGATTGCCGCCCGCCCGACGTTTTTAATGGCAGCCAGCCCGAAACTGATTTTACCCGGCTCCGGCACTTCGAAATCGGCTCCGGAGCGGTTCACATCCGGCGGCAGAATCTCCAGTCCCATGTGGCGGCATTCTTCAATCAAAACCACAATGCGGCTGGAATCGTTGATTTCGGAAGTCAAGGTGGCCGCCATGAATTCCGCCGGGTAATGCCGTTTCAGATAGGCCGTCTGGTAAGCCAGAATGGCGTAAGCGGCGGAATGGGATTTGTTAAATCCGTAGCTGGCAAACTTAAATATTAATTCGTATATATCTTCCGCGGTTTTACGATCGATGCCATTGTTCAAACAGCCCTCGATGAATTCCACCCGCAGTTTTTCCATCACTTCTTTTTTCTTCTTTCCCATGGCGCGGCGCAGGATATCCGCTTTTCCCAGGCTGAATCCTGCCAGATCGGAGGCAATCCGCATCACCTGTTCCTGGTACACAATGCTGCCGTACGTTTCTTTGAGAATGGGTTCCAGTTTGGGGTGCAGGTATTCGATCTTTTCTCGTCCGTACTTGCGGGCAATGTAGCTGTCGATATTCTCCATTGGGCCGGGCCGGTAAAGAGCGTTCATGGCAATCAGGTCTTCGATGCGGTTGGGCTTAAGTTTGCGTAAATATTCCTGCATTCCGGAACTTTCGAACTGGAAGATGCCCACGGTATTTCCTTCACTGAAAAGCTGGTAGGTCTCCTGATCGTCCAGAGGAATTTTGTCCAGATCAATCTCCACCCCCTTTTTGCGAATCATCTCCACCGCATGATGGAGGACCGTTAACGTCCGCAAACCGAGAAAATCCATCTTTAACAAGCCAATCGTTTCGCAACCGACCATGGTAAATTGGGTGGTGATTACTTTCTCGCCCTTTTCCTCCACCTGGTAGAGCGGTACGTAATTGGTGATTTCGTCCGGTGCAATGATGATCCCGGCGGCGTGTACTGAGGCATGGCGCACCAGACCTTCCAGCACTTTCGCATGCTTAATCAGCTCGGTAAATTCCGGGTTCCCGGATTCGGCCATTTCGCGGAGTTCCGGTACTTTCTCGAGCGCTTCGTCCAGCGGCATCGGTTTCCCCTGGTGAACAGGAATGAGCTTGGAGATGGAATCGGCGTAGGAATATTCCATGCCCAGCGCCCGGGCCACGTCACGAACGACCCCTTTACTGGCCATGGTACCGAAGGTAATGATCTGGGCGACGTTGCGCTCTCCGTATTTTTTCCGCACGTAATCGATGACTTCTTCCCGCCGTTAGAAGCAAAAATCGATGTCAATATCCGGCATGGAAACCCGTTCGGGATTCAAAAAGCGCTCGAACAGTAAATCGTAGCGTAAGGGATCGACCCTGGTGATGCCCAGACTGTACGCCACCAAACTGCCTGCGGCAGATCCCCGACCCAGCCCCACCGGAATGTCGTTCCGGCGAGCGAAATCGATAAAATCTTTCACTATTAAGAAATAACCGGCGTAACCGGTTTTCTGAATGACGCTCAACTCATAGTTCAGGCGTTCTTCCATTTCGGGGGTAATGGTTTCGTAACGCTCTTTCAGACCCCGAAACGCCTCTTCCCGCAAGAAATCGTCCAGGGTATAATCGCTATATTCCGGCGGAAGAGGAAATTTCGGTAGCAGCAACTTCCCTGTCTCGATTTCCACATTGCATTTTTCGGCAATTTCCAGCGTCCGTTCCAGGGCATCAGCTTGATCTTTAAACACCTGGTACATTTCATCCGCGCTCTTTAAATACAGCTCCGTCGTGTTGTATTTCATCCGGTTCTGGTCGTAGATAGTTTTCCGGGACTGAATACAAAGCATTACATCGTGAGAGGTGTGGTGCTCCTTCTTCAAATAATGCACATCGTTGGTAGCAATAACTGGAAGGGACATTTCTTTGGCTAACTTGTAAATTGCTTCGTAGCCGGCTTCCTCCGGAATATTGTGGTTCTGGATTTCCAGATAAAAGTCTTCACCGAAAATGTCCAGGTATTCTTCAATGGCTTTAATGGCTTCCTGTTTACCCCGGTTGTGGTATTTGTAAAAAATCTCTCCTTTCATGCAGGCGGAAGTGGCAATGAGCCCTTCGCTGTACTGCTGCAGGACTTCTTTGTCAATGCGCGGTTTGTAATAAAAACCTTCCAGGTAAGCAATCGAGGAGAGTTTCATCAGATTTTTGTAACCTTGCTCATTTTTTGCCAGAAGAACCAGATGGAAAGCTGCCTGTCCGCCACCTTTACCGGCTGACCTTTTGTCGAATCGGGAAGCGGGCGCAATGTAGGCTTCCATTCCAATGATGGGTTTAATTCCCACCTTCTTGGCTTCCAGATAAAAATCCAGCACGCCAAACATGTTTCCGTGATCGGTAATTGCCAGCGAAGTAAATCCGAGTTCGGTCGCCCGCTTTAACATCTTTTTAATGTCGATGGCGCCGTCCAGTAAACTAAAATGGGTATGATTGTGAAGATGAACAAAATCGGCCACGGTTAACTCCTGAATTGCCCGGTAAATTTTGATCTAAAAGGTTTTTAATTTACTGGAGCGGGTAATTAATTGCAACTCATTTTTCGGAACAAATTCTGGGGGTAATCGCCGTTTCATTTCCGGAAAAGAACATTAATAAGCCTCCCTAATCTGGTCGGTGGGAAAGATACCCCTTGCCGGGGAGGTTCTTCTGTAAAAGTTTTAGCATATTCCTGAAAGTAAGCTTGCTTTTTTGCCGCTTTTAAATTATCTTCGGAAAATTTAAATTTACAAGAGGTTATGGCTGATTCGCTCGATCAATTTGAAGAGAAGCTACGTTCGTTAGAAAACCGCTTCAGCGAGCTGGAAAAATTAAACGACTATCTGGCCCAGGAAGCCAAAATTTACCAATCTCTTTTCGAAATCAGCCAGCGTCTGCATCGTCACAGTAACTTAAAAGACATTTTCACCGAACTGGACTATATTTTACTGGAAACCTTTGATGTAAACGAGTACGCCGTCATTTTGAAGAACAGCGATTCCAGTTTATTAACCATTCAACACTCGGCGGGACTTCCCAAGCGGGCACTCAGGGAAATATTTTATCGTCCGGCCGAAGGCCTGGTTGGGCGGGTGTTTTCGACTAAAAAAATTGTTTACATTCCCAACGCGATGGTGTTGCGCGGCTTAAAATACTACAATCTGACCAAACCGATTCAGGGCAGTTTGTTTTACCTGCCCCTGCTGGATACGGAGGGCGAAAGCATTGGCGTTTTGAAAATGCGAAAGTTCATTAAGGAGGGGTTCAACGAAATTCACCGGCGCACCCTGGCCAAGCTGCAACATTTTTTGGGCACAACAATTTTGAACAGTCACAAATTCCAATTCTTTGCGACCGGTGGCTTTTTTGATGAATCGACCCGCCTGTACAATCAGAATTACTTCGAACACCAATTTCCCCGGGAATTTAAACGGGCTCAGCGCTACCAGCACGATCTTTCCCTCATATACCTTACTCTAACCGCTGTCAAAACCTCAGGCAGCGATCAGCTTCAGGATTTCTTCAACCGTACGGCCGAACTTCTGCAACAAAAGTTGCGCAACAGCGACAGCATTATTCGCAGCCAGAACGGTTTCATTATTGTCCTGCCGGAAACCTCTCACCATTCTACGAAACTGGTTTCCCAGAAGATTCTCAATTCCCTGCTTTCCCTCGACCCGGAATCGCGCTTCAAAATCTCGATTGGATTTTCCTCATATCCCCGCGACACCATTGAGCCGGATCGTCTGCTGGCAATCGCCCGGGCCGCCATGGAAAAGGCCCAGGAATCCGAATCTCACCAGATCTGCTTTTCCATGCACCTTTCCGACGATCTTTTACGCGAATCCAATGAATCTTCCCCCCAAAATTTCTGACCGTCAAATAAGACAAAGGTTTTTTTCCGGTTTTGAATCGCACGGGTGAATAGTTAAATTCAGCCGTTTAACGGATACGAACGAAAAACGCGAGTAAACTGCTGTGGGAAATATTAGACGATTCATCAACTATTTTGTACCTTACAAATTTCGCATTTTAAGCGGATTGGTTGCCACGGCCCTGATGGGATTTAGCGACACAATTTTAGCCGTCTCGCTGGGCGTCTTTTTCGATACGTTGACCAAAATACAGGCTTTACTGGCCACCGGGAAAGAGGTTGTCCTGCATCATGTCATCGAAAAAGGCGGATTTCATCTCCTGACCATCGACATCAAAGGGCGGCAGGATATGATTGATTTCATTATTCTGTTCGGGGTGTTTATCATCTTCCTGGTAATTTTCAAAGTAATCTTTGTGTACATGCGGGAATATCTGATGAATTCCACCTCTCAGAAATTCCTGATGCGGATTCGCCAGGACATTTTCGATCACATCGTGTTGCTCCCGATGCGTTTTTTCGACCGGGAACGCTCGGGAAATATTGTCGCCCGCATTACCAACGACGTAATGCAGCTGGAAAATTCCATGACCTCGATGGTGCAATTCACCCAGAATCTTATCTACACCGTGGTGTATGTCACGGCCATGTTTTTAACCAACTGGAAGCTTTCCCTTATGGCCCTCATGGTTTTTCCGATTGCCGGATTGATTATTAAATTCTTTGGCGATCGGATTCGCAAAGTCAGTCACGATATCTCGGTAAACATTGCCGATATTACCGCCTTTTTGCAAGAAAAAGTGTATTCCATGAAAATTGTCAAGGCGTTCACCCGGGAGGAATACGAACGGAACACGTTTGCGGACAAGTCGCGCAAAAATTACGATTATTCTCTCAAGATTGTGCGTCTGGTGGCGTTGTTAAAGCCGTTTAATGAGGTATTTAGTACGGTAGGCATGGCATTAATTGTGCTCTTTTGTTCCTACCAAATCAGCGTGGGCGAATTAACCATCGGTCAGTTTATTACCTTCGTTGGGCTGGTGGTGATGGCCTACAAACCGATCAAAAGTCTGGGCGATTCCAATGTTATTTTCCAGAAAGCCATGGCGTCCGCCAATCGGATTTACGAGTTGCTGGACGAACCCACTGAATACGAAACCGAGAATCGGGTGAATCGCCACGTGTCGTTGAGCGATATTCGGGGAGAAGTGGAGTTCCAGCATGTGTATTTCTCCTATGACGGGCAAAAGGAGGTTTTGAAGGACATCACCTTCCACGTTAAGGCCGGGAAAACGGTGGCGCTGGTGGGACCCAGCGGCGGTGGGAAAACTACCATCGTAAATCTCATTGCGCGCTTTTACCCGGTTGAAAAAGGTAAAATTCTTATTGACGGTATCGATTACCGGGAAATTTCGTTGCACGATCTCCGCAGCATGATTGCCATGGTGCCGCAGGAAACGGTTCTGTTCTCCGCTACCATCATGGAGAACATTCGCTACGGCCGCCTGGACGCCACCGATGAAGAAGTGATGGAGGCCGCCAAAATTGCCAATGCGCACGAGTTCATCGAAAAAATGGAGTTTGGTTACCACACCGAAGTCGGAGAAAAAGGAGTACAACTTTCCGGCGGACAGCGTCAACGCATTGCCATTGCCCGGGCGGTACTGCGGAATCCCAAAATTTTATTATTAGACGAGGCAACCTCAGCTCTGGATACGGAGAGCGAAATACTGGTCCAGGAAGCACTCGACAAATTGATGAAGGACCGCACTTCCTTCGTGATTGCCCATCGCCTTTCCACCATTCTGAACGCGGACGAAATCCTGGTTATTCACGAAGGACGCCTGGTAGAAAAAGGCACTCATCAAAAATTGGTAAAAAAGGGCGGTCTTTACGCCCAGTTGTACAAGAAGCAATTCAAGGTGTGACGCTCTGCCGGATGCTAAGGTAACATGTTCTTTTCCACAAGCTGGCCGGTGGGATGAAACCGCAGCATTTTCTCGGCTGCGAAATCGAGACGTTCCTGCATTTTCTCCCGCTGGTAGCCGGCCGGGGCAAACAGAACCATTAGAACACGCCGGGTAGTTAATTCAATGCAAGTGCGGAGGCTGTCGGAAGTGGGATTCCCAAAGGCTCCCTGGCGATCCGCCAGAATTAATTTCCCGCTCACATGAATAACATCTTTCCGAATGCCGTCGTATTGTTCGCCTTCTTTACCGATGCGAGCTTCAATATCGCCCTGAAGCTTGTCCACATCGTATAAGCCAATGGGAAGCAAAAAAGCTAACGAGCAATAATTTGCGGTGTCAACAATCGAGTTTACTCGATACAGAGGTTTATTCTTCAACACCCGCCGCAGCAATGCTTCCGAGGAGGGACGGTAGCGAGTCGGTTCCATTCCAAAGGTGTGGTACAAGCGGCGCGCCGGTTTTAATAACTCCAACGCTTCCGAAGGAGAATGAAAGCGGTTCCGGTACGATTCACTAACCTGTTCAATTTCTTCCCAGAGTCTCGGATTGTCTGCCTGGTTCTCCAAGCGATCAAACAACAGGTAGCCCAGAACGATTTTGTCTGAAAGCTCAGGATGAATTTTGATTTTCATTTTGCTTGTCTCATTTCGCTTTTTCTGCAAAGTATTCCTCAACCAGTTTTTGCGCAATGGGAATATCGGCTTCCGAGAGGTCAAATTGCAATATTTCGGGAACCGGGCACCAGCAGATTTTCTGATGGTCGGTTCGTAAATTGCCTTCTCTTATCAGGGTGGCCTGGTAAGCCAGCAGCAGAATATGTTTTTCCGGATAAGCGTGATTTACGGCATGGAATATGGTTTCCACCCGGATATCCATTCCCAGTTCTTCCTTAATCTCCCGTTGGAGGCACTCTTCCGGTTTCTCGTGGGATTTGAGCTTTCCACCGGGGAATTCCCATTTCAACGCCTGAGAAAGTCCGGTTTTGCGCTGGGCTAACAACACCTGTTGGTCGGCATTGAAAATAATGGCCGCTAAAACCGGAATAATCGGCTCAGATCTGGTGTTTGTTGATTTCACTGCAATTTGTCCAATTCGGCTATTTGCCTGGCAATTTCCCGAACAACACGTTCGATCAATTCACGGTAATTACCGGTAATTCGGCTCCCGGCGGCATGCCGGTGCCCGCCTCCGCCAAACACTTTGGCAATCTTATTAACGTCCACCCTACCCTTGGAACGAAAACTGACCTTAAAATAATTTGGTTTCACTTCCCGGATAAAAAGTCCTACTTCCACATTCCTCATGGCCACACTGTAATTGGCCAGCTCCTCAATCTCGGAATGATTATTGGCCTTCATGACATCCAGGGGCAAAAAAATAACCGCCACTTTTTCGTCCAGATAGGATTGCATGTGGGCCAATCCGTAACCAATCGTTTTCATGGATTGGAAGGAATTGTTAAAAAATATTCGATTGGCGATCTCATGCGGTTTCACATTGTATTTTAGTAAATTGGCGGCAATTTCAAAGTCTCTCCGGCTGGTGTTGGAAAAAGAAAAGCGCCCGGTGTCGTAAAGAATTCCGGTAAAAAGAATGTTCGCCAGCGCATCATCCAGGGCAATTTCCGAACGCTCCACCACTTCATAAACCAATTGGCTGGTGGAACTGGCCTGATTGCTTACCAGTGAATAGGCGGCAAAATCGTCTTCTACCGGATGATGATCGATTTTAACACAGAAATCTCGTCCCGGCAACAGTTTGGCCGGATCGCCAATGCGTTTTAAACTGGGAACATCCAGCACGACCGCGGCGTCGAATTGCTCTTCCCCGGCGCTTTTAAACGTTTCGATTTTTTCGAATCCCCAGAGGAAATTGTATTTTGTTTCGATCTGGTCATCAGGAAGAATAATTCGGTATTTTTTCTGCCATTTATCTAACAGATAGGCAATCGCCAAAACGGAAGCATACGCATCGCCGTCTGCATTCATATGGCAGGTAATTAGAAAATTGTTACGGTTTTGTAAAAATTGAATGATTTCATCAAGCAAACGAACCATTTATGTCGCAACCTCTTTTTGTGATTTTATTGTGGATCCTGAATGAAAAATTTTTATCTAAGTTCTTCGGCATTATTGGATTTAAAATAGCACCAATATTAAAAAGTGCCCGCTTTTAATGCAAGCGGTTTTTTTCGATTTTTTGGGGGAATGAACACAGAGGAAGAAAGGTGTGGAATTACCATATCCGGATATGTGAATATGGCAATTCCAATAAACCTACAAATTCGCTGCTACCTTTTTCAGGAAATAATCGTGAATTCGTGTGTCTTCCGTTAACTCGGGGTGAAAGGTAGCCACCAGAATATGGGGGTTTTCTGCCAGAACAATATCAGATTTATGCTTTCCTAACGGTACCACTCCCCTGCCAATCCGGACAATTTTGGGAGCCCGGATGAAAACCGCCTCAAAGGTTTTGACGGTACCGTTGAGGTTGATCTCAATGTCGTCAATAAATGAATCGATTTGGCGCCCATAGGCGTTACGTTCCACTTCGAGGTCAATCAGAGCGAGCGTTTCCAGGGGATAATTTTTAATCCGTTTGGACAGAATAATCAATCCGGCACAGGTTCCCATAATGGTTTTTTCCTGCCCGAACGTTTTCAATTCCTGGTACAATCCGCTTTTTTTCAACAGCTTAATAAAAGTGGTCGATTCCCCGCCGGGAATAATCAGCCCGTCACAAGCAGACAAATCCTGCGGTAGCCGCACTAATTGCCATGCTACCCCAATTTTTTTCAACATTTGAGCGTGGAGTTCAAAATCGCCCTGGATCGCCAGAATGCCAATTTTCATTGCTTACCAACCGCGTGTTTGTAACAATTGATCTTCCGGAATCTCTTTGATGTCCATGCCGCGCATGGCTTCTTTCAGACCTTCCGAGGCTTTAGCGACAATATCGAAATCCATGTAATGGGTTGTTGCCATGACGATAGCTTTGGCGCGGGAGGCTGGATCCTCGGACTTAAAGATGCCGCTACCGACAAAAATAGATTCCGCTCCCAGTTGCATCATTAACGAAGCATCTGCCGGGGTGGCCACACCACCGGCGGCAAAGTTGGGTACCGGCAACCGACCGTTCTCTTTTACAAATTTAACCAGTTCCACCGGAGCGCCAATGCTTTTCGCGTAGGTGACCAGTTCTTCATTTCCCAGGGTGGTGATATGTTTAATAGCTCGTTGAATCGCTCGCATGTGTCGAACCGCTTCAACGATATTTCCCGTACCTGCTTCTCCTTTTGTTCGCAAGAGAGCTGCTCCCTCGGCAATGCGGCGCAAGGCTTCTCCAATATCGCGGCATCCGCACACAAATGGTACCTTAAAGGCATGTTTATCAATGTGATACTCCTCATCAGCCGGAGTCAGCACTTCGCTTTCGTCAATGAAGTCCACACCAATGGATTCCAGAATTTGCGCCTCTGCAAAATGACCGATCCGGCATTTCGCCATCACCGGGATGGAGACCGCCTCCTGAATCTCCTTAATCAGTTTAGGATCGCTCATACGGGCGACTCCCCCCTGGGCGCGAATGTCCGCCGGAATGCGCTCCAGCGCCATCACCGCCACCGCTCCCGCATCCTCGGCAATCTTCGCCTGTTCAGCATTGGTCACGTCCATGATGACGCCGCCTTTTAGCATCTCCGCCAGCCCCACCTTCAACTTAAAGTTTTTATCCTCCAACAACATTTCGTACTCCTTCACTTTATATTAACCGCCAGAATTTATTTTCATTCCCTCCCAAAATCAAGTGGTTTAACTTTTAACGCCAATACATTTTTTTACACCTTTGTAATATAGTCCATTTTTTTCCGAAATATTACTTTAATTTGTCTCCTCTTCCGAATTCTCTCGAACAATCAAAGGAATTTTAATTAAACGGTGGAAGGGTGAAACAGAAAGCAATCCATCCCTAAAATTAAAAAACGGCCTCTTTTGGGGAGGCCGTTCTAAAGTAAACAGAACTTCTAAAAGAATCTTTCCAGCTTCTAATTGCGCGGGCGCACCTGATTTCGAATGCCTTTTCCGGCAAACATATCCACGAATTGTTCGGCAATTTGAACGCCCACATTTTCCTGAGCTTCGTAGGTAGAGGCGCCTAAATGCGGGGTGCAAATCACATTTTCGTGAGTAACCAGGTCCATGTTTTCCGGTGGTTCCACTTCGAACACATCGATGCCGGCCGCAGCTACGATGCCTTCATTCAGGGCCCAGAGTAAATCCTCTTCGTTCACAATGCCGCCGCGGGCGCAGTTAATAAAAATGACCCCTTTTTTCATCTTCTGGAAGTGTTCTTTGGTAATGTAGATGGTCGTTTCAGGGGTTTTCGGTACATGAATGGAAATGTAATCGGCCACCGGAAGCAGATCGTCCAGACTGGCAACCAATCGGACTCCAAATTGGTCGATGATTTCCCGCCCCACGTACGGATCGTAACAAATCACTTCCATGCCCAGACAGCGGGATTTAATGGCCACCTGCCGTCCGATTTTACCGTACCCGATTACACCCAGGGTTTTGCCCAATACCTCGGTACCGACCAGCTTTTTCTTTTCCCATTTCCCCTGTTTTAAGGAATGAGACGCCTTGTAGAGATTGCGACTGAGGGCTAACATGTAAGCTAACGTGAGTTCCACCACCGCATTGGTATTGGCGCCCGGCGTATTCATGACCACAATTCCTTTTTCCACCGCCGCTTTTACATCAATGTTGTCCACTCCACTGCCGGCCCGGCCAATTACCTTAAGATTCTTAGCCTGTTCAATGATATTCGCAGTGACCTTGGTGGCGCTTCTGACAATCAGTCCATCGTATTCACCGATGATGGTTTTCAGTTCTTCCGGCGACAATCCAAATTTTTCGTCCACCTCATGACCGGCTTGGCGCAATATTTCCGCGCATTTGGGCGAGGTTTTGTCACTGATGAGTATCTTCATTTCATTACCCTCTTTGATTTTGTGTTTTGACGGCTAAAATATGTGACAAAATTCCTTTGAAAACAAGATTTTAATTATTTGGAAGTTGAACGAGAACCCTTCAGTAAATTACCAATATCTGCTAACAACTGATCTCTGCCCAACCGCGTTTTGGAAGAAAAAAGAATAATGGAACCCTGATTCTCCAGGTTAAGCGTTTCCGCTAATTTAACAACTAATTTGCTTCGCGCGGCATGATTAATCCGATCCGATTTGGTGGCGACAACAGTGAACGGAATCTTATAGTAGCTGAGCCACTCAAATAACTGCAGATCATTCTTCTGAGGCCCCACCAAGGCATCGATTAAAACGTACAATTTTACCAGGTGTTTATTTTCCAGAATGAATTCTTCCAGCATTTTTTTCCATTGTTTTAATTCCTGGTGGGAAACGCGGGCGAACCCGTATCCTGGTAAGTCCACCAGATAGAATTGTTGGTTAATTCGGAAATAATTAATCGTACGGGTTTTCCCTGGGCGCTTACTCACTTTGGCAATATTCTTCCGGTTAACCAGACAATTGATTAAAGAAGACTTTCCAACATTGGACCGTCCGGCAAAGGCAAATTCCGGCAACAACGGCCCGGGACGATCCTTCAGTGACACACAGCTTTTAATGAACTCAACTTGCTTTATTTTCAACATGATTAAGAAAGAAAAAGGGAAGTCGAAACTTCCCTTCTCTTTTTTCCTT
>JAJRXE010000095.1 GCA_024276455.1 Calditrichota bacterium | reverse complement strand
TTGTTCTCGAACTGGCGACTCATTTCCCGATGGGCTTCCGGCGTCAGGGCAAATAGCACCAGTCCGCTGGTGTCCGCATCAATCCGGTGAACCACCCAGATTTTTTCCGGTTCTTCGCCTTTCCGTTTCAGATGCCGGGAAAGAATGTCGTGCAGACTGGGTAACGTTTTATCCCAGCGATCGGGAATCACCCGCAGACCGGCCGGTTTGTTCGCGACCAGCAGATATTCATCCCGGTACACCAATTCAATGGTGCGTTTGCGCCCGTCAGCCAGGCGAATGTGTATTTTGGTCTCGTCTTTCATCCCGAATATTTCAACAGTTTGATGTCTTTGTCTTTCCCCAACACCACCAGACGATCGGTTTCCTGTAACACATCGTTGGCCTGGGGAATGAACTGTTCCACCCGATTATTTTCTCTCTTCCGTTTAATCATAATGATTTGAACCCCAAATCGGTTCCGGATGTTGAGTTCTTTTAAACTGTGGCCGACAAAGGAGCGGGGCACCGGAATTTCGTGCAGCATGTAACCGTCCACAAAATCCACCGCCTGAACCTTCTCCAGCATCTTCAACGAAGTGGAAATTTCCTGGGTCATTTCCCGCTTAACCAGTTCCCGGTTGTAGGCATCGATGACGTCTTTGCGGTGAATAGAACCAATCAGACGCTGCTGATCCTGCTGATCGACCACCGGTAATTCTTCGGCATCGGTCTTGCCAAAAATTTTCATCACCATATCCAGATTTTCCGACGGCGTTACCCGGGGAATATCCGGATTGGCCAGGTCCATGGCAATTAGCAAATCCGCCAGGTAATCCTGATCCAGCAGGGCCCGCCGAATATCCTGCAGCGACACCGCCCCGATTAATTTCTTATCTTTATTCACCACGAAGAATTGAGTATTGGGGCTGTTCACAACCTTTTCCAACAGCGCCTGGAAGGAAAGATCGGGAGGAATGACTTCCACATTGGTGGACATGACTTCCGAGACCCGCAAAGAGCGCAGGACGTTGATCTCCCGTCCACCAAAAATATCCAACCCCCGGCGAATGAGCTTCAGCGTGTAGATAGACTCCTTCTTTAGTTTGGTGGTGAGCAAGGTGGCAATGATGGACGAAATCATAAGGGGCAGAATAATCTTGTAATCGTTGGTCAACTCAAAAATGATCAGAATGGCGGTAATTGGGGCGTGGGTTGCCCCGGCTACCACGGCTCCCATTCCCACCAGGGAATAAGCGCCCGAAGTGGCGGAATATTGGGGGAACAACTGGTGCACCAACAATCCGAAAAATCCGCCGGTCATGGTGCCCAGAAACAACGAAGGGGCAAATACTCCGCCGGAACCGCCGGAACCCAGGCTGATGCTGGTCGCCAGAATTTTAATGAAAATTAAACCGAACATGGTGGTCCAGGAGAGCTGACTTAACAAAGCCAGATTCATGGTATTGTAGCCCACCCCGTAAATATTGGGCACCACAATTCCCATTACCCCGATGAGGAGCCCACCGATGGTGGCTTTTAACGCGGTGTGCAACTTTAAATCGTCAAAAAAATCTTCCAGAGAATAGAGAGTTTTAATGAACAGGAGAGCCACCAGGCCGGCCATGAAACCCAGAATCGCGTAAGGAATTAATTCGAACGGACTAACCAGTTCGTAAGGAGGCACGGCAAACGCCGGGAAATCGCCCAGGAAATGGCGCGACACCACCGTGGCCATGACGCTGGCAATCACGATGGGACTGAAATTAGCCACGCTAAAATCGCCCAGAATAATTTCCACGCTGAAAAGAGCACCGGCCACGGGAGCATTAAAGGCGGCTGCGATTCCTGCCGCCGCTCCGCAGGCGACAAACACTTTCATCCTTTCCGGATTGACCCGTAAAAATTGCCCCACCGTAGAACCAATGGAAGAGCCAATTTGAATTACCGGCCCCTCGCGTCCCACCGATCCGCCGGAACCAATACAAATGGACGAAGCCAGCAGTTTGGCCACCACGACCCGGGGACGAATCACCCCATTCCGCAGGGCAATGGCTTCCATCACCTCCGGAACACCGTGTCCCTTCGCCTCGGTCGCAAAATAGTGAACAATCAGGCCCACAATCAGGCCACCGACGGACGGCGCCAGAATTTTCACGTACCAGGGAAGCTGGCGAATGTAATCCAATTCGGCGTTCCAATCGCCCCAGAAAATCTCCTGGAACACCTTGATCATAAACTGAATACCGACCGCTCCCAGACCACCTACCAGACCAATCACAATGGCCACAATAATCATGAAGGTGTGTTCGGTGGCCCGAAATTTCAGGAAAGAAGTGGAAATGTAACCGAGAAGTCTATTTTGCCAATTCAGAAATTTCTGCTTTAGAGGTTGTGTATCCATGCCCTTTTTTGTATTCCTCAAAGAGAATTAACCACCAAAAATACCAATATCTTAACTAAAAAAGCAAGACAAAAGAAAATGCTCCGCCCCCTATTACTGGCGGACGGAGAAACGCAAAATGCTTGCAGGATGAAAAAATTGGTTAGCATACGCCTTGGGGGTTGATTAACTTATTTCCTTGAAAAAATCGGGACATCCAGGCAGGAGGAAAAATGGGATCAAAATATCGTAAACTGACATTTGAGAAAGTCAAAACGTATTCCATTAAGGAACGTTTTAGTAAAGTACACCAGGAAGAATTCGCCCGGCCGCTCGACCGTCAATCCTCCCTGGCCAAGTTTGTAGAAAGTCTGCCCAACATTCTAATCGGAAAAGATTTTAAAGAATTCACCCAACGCTACCGGCAGGCCGTTCAGGAGAACAAGATGGTCCTCTGGATGATGGGTGCCCACGTCATCAAATGCGGTCTGAGTCCTATTCTGATTGACCTGATGGAAAAGGGTTACATCAAGCACCTGGCCATGAACGGCGCCGGCGCCATTCACGATGTGGAGGTAGCCATGTGGGGAACCACCAGCGAAGACGTCGCCACCGGATTGCAGGACGGTACGTTTGGAATGGCCCACGAGACGGCTGCCTTCATTAACGAAGCCCTCTCGAACAATCTGGGGAACGAGAAAGGTTACGCCGAAGTAATCGGGGAAAAACTGCTGCGCCTGCACGCTCCCAACGCCCATGTGAGCCTCCTGGCCAGTGCCTATCGCCTGGACGTTCCGGTGAGTCTGCATCCGGCTCTGGGCACCGAAATCGTCCACCAGCATCCGAACCTGAACGGACGGGCCTTCGGAGAAAAAGCGTTGCTGGATTTCCAGCTGTTCTCACACAGTGTGGCGCAATTAACTGAAGGCAGTGTGGTCGTAAATGCCGGTTCGGCGGTAATTCTTCCGGAAGTGTTCCTGAAGGCGTTAACGGTAGTCCGGAATCTGCAATTTCCGGCTTACGGATTTTACACCGCTGTGTTCGACATGATTCGCCATTACCGGCCCACCGTCAACGTGGTACAACGGCCGACCCAGCCGCAGGGGAAGGGCTACTATTTCATCGGGCATCACGAAATCATGATCCCTTTACTGGCGGCGGCCATTAAAAGCTGAGCAACACCACCCCCACTGCCACCCCGGCAAGATCGGCGGTTAAATCTTTCCAGCAGAAATGGTTTCGCGGTTGGCGGCTGTCGTGCACCTCTTTGGCCACACCGAGCGAAATAGTAAGCCCCACGCTCCACCCCCGGCTTTTCTCCGCCGACCAGTTCCAGTGTTCTTCCGCCCATTTCCCCACAAATACCGTCCCCATCAGGCTCACCAGAAAATGTTGCCATTTGTCAGGGGCGGCCCAGCGGTCCGGCAGATAATCCCTCCGGGTCAGGGAATCCTGCGCGGCCGCCAGAGGAACCAAAGGGCGTACAGAAGGACCGGAGGGTGTCCGGGTATAGCCCTTCGCCGGACACAACACTCCCAGGAAAATCAAAATCGCCAGGACAAAGCGAGCATGGGAACCCACCGTTTCTCTCTCCCGTCCGATGCTTGGGCCAGACTCATGGCCAGATCAAATTTATATAAGTAGGCATCCACATAAGCATCCAGCATGGTCAGGGCGTAACCCAGGGCAAAATACCAGGTATATTGATTCCGTTTGTTCTGGTAATCTTTGTTACCGGTTGTTCGGTACAGATGGTGGTAACGGTAGATGAAGAAACCCAGGGTGGCATTTACCGAAAAAGCCAGCCCGGCTTTCCAGTATTGTTCATTGTACACCTGTCCCCAGCCAGGCAGCACGGCGGACCGTAAAACCGCGCCGGTGGGCGATTTCAGAGGTTGATCCGAAAGCAAGCGGTTGGTGTCGATTGGCGCCGGCAGAAATTCGCTCAATTCCGCCCGGACGGGCCGAATTTCCTGGGCCTGCGCGCTCGGTGTCACCATTAGATTCCCAACCAGACAGAGGCAAAAAAATGCCGCGATAATTCTCATGCGTTTAATTTTCCTTCCCCGCTGGATTCCAGATCACTTCCAGAGCGCCGGGCAATATCTTGATTCGGATTTTCTTCAGCTCCATCCCCAGCAGTTCTCCGTCTGCGTGGGCGGCAATCCCCTTCGGTGCATCGATGACCAACTCCCGGGTACGAAACATCTCCACCTGGGGCATTTCTCCGTGCTCGCCATTGATGGCTTTGGGAAGATTGAGAAACACTTCCCGCTTGGTCAGGGCCTGAATAATACACACATCCAATTGGCCATCGTTAATTTCCGCCGCAGGGGTTAAAAAAAAGCCGCCTCCCATGGCCTTCCCGTTGCCTACTGCAATCAGGAATATGTCGCGTTCCTCTGTTTTACCATTGGCGTGCAGCGTAATCTTTTGATTCCGATATTTGAAGGTGGTTTTTAGAACTGAATAAAGGTAAATGAGAAAACCCCGTAACTTTTTTACTTTCCGGCTTTCCTGCACCACCCAGGCATCAAAACCGATGCCCACGCCATTGGGGAAATATTCTTCCCCAACTTTTCCCACATCAATCCGCATTCGCTGATTTCGGGCAATAACCTCCACGGCTTCCGGAATATTGCCGGGCATGTAGATCATCTTGGTAAAATCATTCCCACTGCCAATCGGAATTACCGCCAGAACCGCCTTTCCACCCATCATGCCGTTGACCACCTCGTGCACCGTTCCATCGCCCCCTGCCGCAACAATCACCTCGTAATCGTTCTTAATCCTGGCGGCAATCTCGCGCGCATGATTAGGATATTGGGTCACAAAAACCTCACCCGGACCCAGTGTTGTTTTCAGTTGTTCAATCAGAAAAGATTCCACCTTTTT
>JAJRXE010000094.1 GCA_024276455.1 Calditrichota bacterium | reverse complement strand
TCTTGAAGGTGACGACCCCGGTGAAAGAGATGTACATTCCCAGCTCGAGGTAAAACTGAACGTCCTCCACGCTGCCGGCAAAACTGTGCATTACCCCGCGGAGGCGGGTGATCGATCGGTCCCGAAAAAACCGTTGCATTGCTTGCTGAGCCTCCCGGTTGTGAATGACCACCGGAAGGTCTGTCTCCCGGGCAATCTCCAGCATCGTTTCCAGCATGGGAAGCTGGGCTTCCAGCGGGACGTCTTTCCAGTAGAGGTCCAGACCAATTTCACCGATGGCTACTACCTTTTGATTTCGGGTTGCCAGTTCTTTAATCTTTTCAGGATCTTTCGGGTCGCTTTTCAAGATATCCGTTGGGTGAATCCCCACGGCGGCAAAGATCCCCGCGTATTGTTGCGCAATTTTTACCGCTTCCTGGCTGGAAGGGTAGTTGGTTCCCAGTGTCAGAATACGCTGGACGCCCACCTGCCGGGCGCGTTCCACCACCTCCGGCAAATCGTCCTGGTAAGAATCGAAATGCAAATGGGTGTGAGTGTCAGTGAGTTCCATGGCGGTCTGTTTCTGCATTTAAGAAAGGGAGGCTGGCGTTTCCGAAAACAGCGTTTTCAGCCTCCCGAATCTGTGTTTCAACTCTTATTTAAAGAAAACAAAGGTGATCAGAATAAACAACGGAATCAGAATTAAAACCGAGTACATCATGTACCCAAAGAAGCTGGGCATTTTGATGCCCTGTTCTTCAGCAATGGATTTAACCATAAAATTGGGAGCATTGCCGATGTAGGTCATGGCGCCAAAGAAGACCGCGCCGGTACTGATTGCCTTCAGGTAAATTTCCTGGTGGGCAATGAGCGACGCAATGGCCTGGCGTTCCGGAACCCCCGCAAAAAATTGTCCCAGCGCGGTGTTCAAAAAGGTCAAATAAGTTGGGGCATTGTCCAGAAAACTGGAGAGCGAACCGGTGATCCAGAAAAAGTGCCAAGGTTCTTTCACCGCTGCGATGATGAAATCCAGATGTCCGTGCATGCCGGCTTTCAGCATGGCCAGGGCCGGAATAATGGTCATGAAAATGCCGGCAAACAGTTTGGCCACTTCTACAATGGGGAACCAGGTGAATTCGTTCCCTTCCCGGATGTCCTTGTGGGTGGTGCGCAGAGAAAGCAGTCCCATCAGAATGAGAAAGGCGTCGCGAATCAGGTTCTCAATGGTCTGGTGAACCCCTAAAATCGACACCTGGCCCAGGTGGACAGTGCCACTGAAAAGGACACCCCCGATGATGCCCAGCAGGAAAATTAAGTTGTGGAGTCCCAGAATTTCCATGCGGGCGGTTTCTTTTTTTATTTTTTGAGTTTTTTGATTTTCCAGGTCGTATTGTTCCACCAGTTCAATTTCATCGATTCCTTCCGGAAGTTCAAAGTGGTATTTTTTCAGATGGAGCTTTTTATGCCAACCTTCTTTCCGAAACATGAAGGTGTCGAAAAGGAAAAATCCCAGCAACAGTAAACCGGAAAGGAGTGCGAATTCGGTGAAAATATTAAAGGTCCAGAAAAAGGGAACCCCGTGGAGGAATCCCAGAAAGAGGGGCGGATCGCCCAGCGGGGTTAAGGAGCCCCCGATGTTGGCTACCAGAAAAATGAAGAAAACAATCAGATGAACTTTCGATTTGCGGTATTTATTCATCCGGATCAAAGGACGCACCAACACCATGGCAGCACCGGTGGTTCCAATCCAGGAGGCCAGAAAAGTGCCGATAAGAAGAGTAATCAGATTTGCCAGCGGGGTTCCGACCGGAGCACCTCTAACCAGGATGCCGCCCGCCACGGTAAACAGCGACCAGAGCAAAATGATGAACGGGATATAATCGGTTACGTAAATATGAACAATTTCGTGAAAGGCTTCTCCCTGGTAAGCAAATAAAAAGGGAATGGCAAAAATCAACGCCCAGAAAGCGGAGACTTTCCCGTAGTGATGGTGCCAGAACTTGGGGGCAGTTAGGGGGAAAAGAGCAATAGACAGCAAAATTCCCACAAAAGGAATGACG
Source organism: Calditrichota bacterium (assembly GCA_024276455.1). Classification (GTDB taxonomy): domain Bacteria; phylum Calditrichota; class Calditrichia; order RBG-13-44-9; family RBG-13-44-9; genus JAJRXE01. The sequence continues at coordinate 28,410 of JAJRXE010000094.1, read as the reverse complement.
CTCCAGATGGGCAGTTCGGAACCCAGGCCACCCCCTTCATGCTCGGTTTTTATTTCTCCGGCTGGTGCCGCTGCCTTGGCTTCGGCGAGTTCCCGAAGGGCGGCTGAATCTCCCGAAAGCGCTTCGTGCTGGGATTGAGCGAGAAGGAAGGTACTTCCCAGAGTGACTAACAGCAGGCTCAGTAGCAAAGCGAACGCAATTTTACCTTTCATTGTCCATGGCCTTTCCTGATAAATGATCATCGAAAAAAAATAAATCTAAAACCCTCTGTTTAATTTTCAAACATTTTCTTAATTTAAATATCCTTTGGTCTTTCATATAATCGATGTTTAAAATTGGTACATTAGAGGACACTTAATAAACGGAGGAGGTACCATGAAGTTAAAATATTATTCCTTTTTACTGTTCATATTGCTGGCCTTACCGTCTTTTTTGCTGGCGAAACGTCCGTTACAATTTGAGGACATGTTTGCCATGGGGCGAGTTTCCGGCGGGGTGGTTTCTCCGGATGGTCGTTGGATTGCTTACACCGTGCGATTTTACAATATTGAAGATAATTCCAGCAACAGCGATCTGTTTCTGGTTTCCTCGGACGGAAAAATACATCGCCAACTGACGTTCAATCCGGCAGCGGATTTTGCTCCCCAGTGGTCGCCGGATGGCAGCGAGCTGGCCTTCATTTCTACTCGCGATGGCTCCGCTCAGATTTACCTTTTGAATCTGAAAATGGGTGGTGAGGCGGTAAAGGTAACCAATCTGGCCACCGGGGTGGGTGGATTTGTCTGGTCACCGGACGGGAAGTATTTTGCGGTGGAAACCAGCATGCTGCCGGACGCCAGCAGTCCGGACGAGAGCCAAAAACTGGAGGAAGAACGGAAGAAAACCAGCGGTTCCGGTAAAGAAATTACCCACCTGCTTTATCGTCACTGGAATCACTGGCGCAACGGTAAATACAGCCATGTGTTGCTGGTGAGTCGCAAGGGGGATTTCATCCGGGACCTCACACCCGGGCGGTACGACACCCCGCCCATTTCTCTGGGGAGCAGCCACGATTACGTGTTCTCGCCGGACGGGCAGTCTCTTTGCTTTGTGAAGAATCCCGATCCGGTGGTGGCCATCAGTACCAACAACGACCTCTGGATTACCGATCTGGAGGGGGAAAACGTTCGACAGGTAACCACTCGTAAAGGAAACGACAACGGGCCGCTTTACTCTCCCAACGGTCGTTACCTGGCATACCTTTCCATGGCCAGAGCCGGTTTTGAGTCCGACCAGCAGAATTTAATGTTGCTGGATTTGAAAAGCGGTGAAACGCGTAATCTTACCGAGAAGCTGGATCGCTATGTCTCTGATTTTGTCTGGGGTCCGAAGAGCCGCAAAATTTATTTTTACGTTCCGCATCATGGTCGTCACCGCCTCTACGAGGTGGATGTGACCAAAGGTAAATTGAAACTGCTGCTGGACGGCAAATACATCAACTCCCTGGCCATAAGTCCCGACGGCAAGTTTCTGGTGTTGGCCATTCAGGCAGTGAATTACCCCATCGAGCTGTACCGCTTCGACTTGAAAAAGAAAAAGCTGACCCAGCTTACCTTTACCAATAAAGAGCGTTTGGCAGAGCTGGAAATGAATCCCCTGGAGGATTACTGGTTCGTGGGTGCCAACGGCGATTCCGTACACCTGCTGATGGTGAAACCACCGCAGTTTGATCCCAACAAGAAGTACCCGATGATCTCCCTGATTCACGGTGGACCGCAGGGCGCCTGGGGCGACGATTTCCACTACCGCTGGAACGCCGAAATGTTTGCGTCGCCTGGTTACGTGGTCATCATGATCAATTTCCACGGCAGCCGTGGCTACGGGCAGGCTTTCTGCGACGCGGTGAGCAAGAATTGGGGCGGTTGGCCTTACCAGGACATCATGATCGGCACCCGCTGGGCGGCGGAGAAATTCCCCTTTGTGGACAAAGAGCGCATTGGGGCGGCCGGCGCCTCTTACGGCGGCTTCATGATTAACTGGATCGAGGGTCACAATGACGAAGGCCTGTTTAAATGCCTGGTCTCTCACGACGGGGTGTTCGAACAGGTGAGCATGTTTGGCGCCACCGAAGAGCTCTGGTTCCCCACCTGGGAATTTAACGGCTACCCTTGGGAGAAGGGCAGTCTGTACCAGAAGTGGAATCCCTTTAACTACGTTGAGCATTTCAAAACGCCCATGTTAATTATTCACGGGGAGAAAGACTTTCGGGTGCCGTACACCCAGGGCTTGCAACTCTTCACCGCGCTTCAGTTGAAAGGGGTAGAATCCAAGCTCTTGTTTTTCCCGGATGAGGATCATTTTGTGCAAAAACCCCGCAACGCCCGGCAGTGGTGGAAAAACGTCCACGGGTGGCTGGCCAAATACCTGAATCCGTAGGATAAAGTAGTTCTTTCGGTAGGGAGGTACTTGAACCGTTCTGTTCGGGGGCCTCCCTTGGGGTGATTTTCAAAATAAAGGTGAGGACAACCATGCAAATTGGAAACTACACGCTTCGTTTAATCGACACCGGAAGATTTCGCCTGGACGGTGGAGCCATGTTTGGGGTAGTGCCCCGGGTGCTCTTGGAGAAAGAAAATCCCCCTGATGAAAAAAATCGTATTTACATGGCCTTGAATGCCCTGTTAATTCAGGACGGGGGACGCACTATTTTAGTGGACACCGGGATTGGTAACAAGGGGGACGAGAAATTCACCAAAATTTACGCCGTGGATCATTCCGAACATTCCCTGGAAAAAGCGTTGCAGGACGCCGGAATATCCCCGGAAGACGTTACAGACGTAGTTTTGACCCACCTGCATTTTGACCACGCCGGAGGTGCCACCTATTACGATACGGAAGGACGCTTGCGGTTGCAATTTCCCAACGCGACGCATCACGTACAAAAAAAGCAACTGGAATGGGCACAGGCGGGCTTCGAAAAAGATCGCGCCAGCTACCTGCGGGAAAATATCGAACCGTTGTTGCAAGCCGAACAGTTGAACCTGCTGGACGGTCCCACCCGCCTTTACGAAGGTGTAGAAATTTTACTGGCAAACGGGCACACCCCCGCCATGCAATTGGTGCGGGTCTTCGATGCATCCACCAGCCTGTTGTACGCGGCGGACCTGATTCCCCTGGCGGCCCATGTACCGATTCCCTGGGTCATGGCCTACGACCTTTACCCGGTGCAAACCATCAACGAAAAGAAGGAAATCCTGCAGCGGGCGGTGAAAGAGGGCTGGCTGCTGTTTTTTGAGCACGATCCCCGGGTGTACTGCGGCACTGTGGAGCACACAGAGAAGGGGTACCGCTTGAAGGAGAAAGTGACGTTTTAGTCCGTAAGATGTATTTGCCCGAGGCCGCCCGTTTCCCGAATGGCTTTGTCGGAAAATTCACGGTTTGAGGTAGCATCTGGATTTATCGGTTTTTACCAATGTCATAAGATTCCATGCAAAATAAATCGTCGTTGCAAAAAAATAACCCAGTCCCCCATGTAGTGATCGTGGGTGGAGGCTTTGGCGGTTTGTACGCGGCCAAAGCCTTTGGGAATAAACCGGTACGGGTAACCCTCATCGACCGGCGCAATTTTCATCTTTTCCAGCCCTTGTTGTACCAGGTGGCAACCGGCGGACTTTCTCCTGGCGATATTGCTTCCCCCCTGCGGGCCATTCTCAGCGGCTATAAAAATATTACCGTGATTCATGCGGAAGTACGGGATATTCTACCCGGGGAGAAACGGTTGCTACTTTCCGATGGAGAAGTAGATTATGATTTTCTGATCCTGGCTACCGGAGTACATCACCATTATTTCGGGAATGACGAGTGGGTTAAGCAGGCCCCGGGATTAAAAACCGTGGAAGATGCGCTTGAGATACGGCGGCGTATTTTCCTGGCTTTCGAAGCAGCCGAAAGGGAAGCGGATGCTGCAGAACGGGAAGCCTGGATGACTTTTGTGGTGGTGGGTGGTGGTCCCACCGGAGTGGAACTGGCGGGTGCCCTGGCAGAGTTAACGAGAGAAACGTTAAAGAAAGATTTTCGTTTCATCCATCCTCCCGAAGCCAAAATTTTTCTTATTGAAGCTATTGACCGCATCTTGCCTACCTTTCCTGTGGAACTTTCCCGTAAGGCGGAAAAATCACTTCAAAAACTGGGCGTGCTCGTTTACACAAATACCCGGCTGGAGTCCCTCACCGGGAACCGGGTTACACTAATACGCGGGCAGGAATCCAGCGAACTGCAAACCCACACCATCCTCTGGGCGGCCGGTGTCAGAGCATCCACTACCGGAGAAATTCTCAGCCGTAAAACGGGTGTGGCCCTGGATCGCAATGGCCGAGTGATGGTCAATCCCGACCTTTCGCTTCCCAACTTTCCGGAGATTTTTGTAATTGGCGATCTGGCCCATTTAAAAGATCAAAATGGGCAGCTGTTGCCCGGAATTGCTCCAGTTGCCATGCAGGAAGGCCGTTATGTGGTACGCTGCATTTTGGGACGATTGAAACAAACATCGGTTGCGCCGTTCCGCTATCGCGATAAAGGCAGTCTGGCCGTGATTGGTAGAAACCGGGCGGTTGCCAGCTTCCGCCGGGTAAACCTGTTTGGCTTTCCGGCCTGGTTTGCCTGGTTGTTCGTCCATATCTGGTATTTAATTGAGTTCGATAATAAACTATTGGTCCTATTACAATGGGCATGGAATTACTTTACCCGTAAAAAGGGAGCCAGGTTGATTACCGGCCATCCGCCTTTTCCGCGAATCAAAAATCCTCGACAACTGACTTAATTTGACCACTCGAAAATCGAATGTTTTATCCGGGAATTGCCGGGGGTTTTTCCGTCCCTCTGACGTAGGTCAGATAAATTCCGCTGATGATTAAAACCGCGCCAAACAGCTGGGCACTTTTCAAGAGTTCTCCGTAGGCAAACCAGGAGCCCAGGATGGTGACTACCGGGATGAGATTGGAAAATACCGCTACCTGGGAAGCGTGCAGCCGGCTGAGCGTGTAGTTCAACAGGTAATAAGCCAGTACCGAGCAGCCCAGCGCCAGGTAAAGTACGTTGCCCAGGATGAAACCATCGAGGTGGGTTTCAGCCCGCAGAAAGGTCTCGACCAGGGCCAGGGGGAGAAACACCACGGTGGCGATGACGGTCTGGTAGTAACTAATGGTGAGCGGGGAGTAAGTGCGGGAGAGCCGGCGGCAAAGCACGTTGTAAATTCCGGCGGACATGGCCGCTCCCAGGGTGAGCAGGCTGCCTAACAACGGTCGGGGAGCCAGTTGGCTGGCCTGCTGTAGGGAAACGATGAAATACACTCCGGTAATAGAGAGCACAATACCCGCGATTCCCGCCCAGGTGGTTTTTTCTTTTAAAAGAAACAGGGCGAAAAGGGTGGAAAAGACCGGAATGGTGGCGATGATGAGCGAAACGCTGGCCGGAGAAGTGTAGCGAACTCCGGTGGTTTCGAAAATGAAATACCCTACCGGCTCCACCAGGGTGAGCAAAAGGAATTGTTTCCAGTCCCGTCGGGCAATGTAAAAATGTTTTTTCCGCTGCCAGAGCACCGCCATCCAGATCAGGAGGGCAAAAATGTAACGCCCGAAAATCAGCTGGAAAATCCCCAGTCCCTGCAGGGCATTTTTAGACGCAATGAAAGACAAACCAAACAAAATGGTCATCAGGGTCAGCAGGAAAGGGTATTTCCCACCCGGCAATTTCATGGAGTCTCCTCCGGACGAGGGCGGTAAAGAACCAGCGTTTTGCCAATGATTTGTACCACTTCCGCACCGGTTTTTTCACTCAATATTCGTCCGACTTCTTCCTTCTCCAGCGGACAATTTTCCTGCAGTTTCACTTTCACGATTTCTTTGGTATTGAAAGCGTTTTCCAGATTTTGAATGACGCCGGGACCAATCCCTTCCCGGCCGATCCAGATTTCCGGTTTCAATAAACTGGCTTCTGCCCGCAGGGCGCGCTTTTCTTTGCCACTTAAATTCATCTTCTCTCCGATTTTGATGCTAAGATTACAATTTCCCTTTAATTCGGGCGGGAATATATTTAAATTTCCTCATCATTACAACGGCTTATTGGGAATTTCCCGACAGGATCATGTTCAGTTGGACAATGCCGATAGTAGTGGTGTATTTTAGGGAAAAATGTTGGGTGAGAAAACGGGATTCAAAAAGAGCCTTTGGTGGATTGCCCGGATTCGTTTTTGATGGAATGAGCAGGTGTATGTTTGATGCATTGAAAATTACGGTGATTCTTCTTTTGGGAATTTGGTTCTCCAACTGTGAAGCCCCGGGACATTCGGAGTGGCAGAAGCTGGAGCCCGGCCTGGAGTGGGCGCAATTTAAGTCGCCCCGCAAAGCGGAGTTTGGCAATTCCCTCGTCACGGTGGTGCGTTTCGATCCGGCCTATTTTGAGGCGAATGTGTACTGTGCCAGTCAGTTCGATAGCGTCTCACGCACTGTGGGGGAATGGGCGCAAAAACTGGGACTGGTGGCAGCAATCAATGCCGGCATGTACGCCACCGACCATTTAACCGCGGTGGGATTTCTGAAAAATAAAAAGCATGTGAACAATCCCCGCTTAAGTAAAAAATATTTGTCCGTTTTTGCCTGCCAGCCGGTGGACGAAAAAGTGCCTCCCTGGCAAATCATTGATTTTGGGTGTCAAAATTTTGCGGATTGGAAGAAGAAATATCATGCTTTCTCTCAGAGCATTCGCATGATCAGTTGCGAGCAGAAAAACGTCTGGCAGCAGCAACCGAACAAATGGAGCATTGCGGCCCTGGCCATCGATCAGAAGGGGCGACTGCTTTTCATTCACTCCCGCTCGCCTTATTCGGTGCACGATTTTATTGATATTCTCTTACAGCTTCCCCTTTTTATTTACAATGCCATGTATCTGGAAGGCGGTCCGGAGGCCAGCCTCTATTTTTCTTCCGGCGGGGTAGAGAAAGAACTGTTCGGTAGTTTCGAAAGCGGTTTCTTTTTGAACAACAGCAACAGCCATCCCTGGCCCATTCCTAATATTATTGGCATCAAACGGAAAGCGAAGAGGTAAGACTCAAAACGGTCTGCGGGTTGGGAAAAGGCCGTGAACGGCCTGAAATGTTTCGTTGCTATTCCCAAGCCCCAGCTTGAAAGCCGGGGCTAACTTGTAGCCCGACTCGCCAGAGTCGGGAGAAATTGCCCTTGGAGGTAACCTACGCGGCCCTGCCGCGTTGATGGATGGGGCAAAAGTTCCGTTGTTTGTAAAAATCCTGAACGATTTTTTAAAATGACGCCCAGGGAGGGGCTAATAACAGATAACTACTGACTACTGCCTGTTCTACCCGGGGGGCCAGACCCACTTGTCCCGTTGCCGGGCAATTTCCCGGCCGTGTTCCAAAGCTTTTTTAATCAATTCAGGGTCGAAATCAGTAGCCAGGTTTTTCTTTCCGGGTTCGGCGTCTTCATTAAACCAGCGCCGCGGTGCTAACACGTAAATGCGAATGAAACGGCGCATCAGACGGTCCAGGTAAGCGCGTAACGCCTCCACCGCTTTGGAGAGGGGCAGAGGGATTTTGGCGAGCTTTTCCAGCGCTTTTTCAACCTCCCGTACCAGGTCGGCCAGCTTGTTCCATTGCAGCGCCGCCCGGATGTCTTCCAGATAAATCTCATCGGAAAGGATTTCGATGGTGCGCTCCAGCACGTCGATTCCACTGATGTGGGTACCGAGCCGATTGTCCTGCCAGAACCGGTAATCGAATTCCTCCACGGCGGAATCGGGAAGCTGGCGATTGGTGCGAATAATGCGGCTGGTTAACAATACATAAGTCTCATCGGGATTTTCGCGCAGGGTGGTAGAAAGCGGAGTAATGTTGCGAATTCCACCATCCACCAACACATCTTGCTCTTGTGGGAAATCCACAAAAGGGAAGACCACCGGGATGGAGGCGGAAGCCAGCAATTTGTCCAGGAAACGGGGATGATCTGGACGCCACTCGCTGTAGCGTCCGCTGACCAGGGAGCAGGTGCCCACCGCGAAATTGCGTCCGGATGTTCGCAGCGCTTCCAGGGAGAGACGTCGCTGAATCAAGTCTCGGAGCGGTTCCAGGGAATAAAGGCTGTTTTTTCCTAAAACAACTCCCAGGTAGCCCAGGCGTTTTTTGTACACACTTTTGTTCCCGCTAATTTCGCTAAGCCAGATTTCTTTTAATTCTCGTACCTTTTCAGCCAGGGCTTCCTGGGAATTACCGTCGGTGGACGCTTGAGCCAGAAAGGCGGCGTTCAGAGCGCCAACGCTGACTCCGCGAATAATCTGGAAATCCAGTTTCTGGTTGACAATCAATTCTTCTAACATGCCCACCTGGAAGGCACCCCGGGCACCACCCCCACCCAATACCAGGGCGCGTTTCATGTTTCTTCCTCCTCGTCAGGTTAAATCAGACATCCTTCTTCCCAGCCCAGTTTTATTAGATCGATTTTTGCCGGATCGGCCGTTCCCAGGTGATGCCGGGTGTCGGCCAGAAAAATGTGTTTGGGCGGGGGATTCAAGGGACGCTCTTCACCGAAATATTCCCGCCGTTTGGCCTGCAGGATGCGCACTCCTACTGAGTCTACCGCCACCGGGTCGAATCCCACTAATAACCCCCGGTAGGGCCAGATGTATTGGGGACTAAAGTGGTGGGGTCCCTGGCCGTGGAAAAGAGGAGTGAACATGACCAGCACGTTGAGACGGGTTCGTCCCCGGACGTGCGGTAGTTTCCAGATGGTAGCCAAATCGGCGCAGGTGTCGGGATGGTAATCGCTGGGATTGGGAACGAACATGATGTAATTTTTGATGAGGCTGCCAACCCCCGCCCAGTAATGGGTGCGCAGGGGACGCATGTTAATCAGGGCGGTGGCGTTCCGGAAAATCGGATCCCGCAGTACTGTCCGGTCGTTCACACTAATTTTTTCCGCCGCTACTCCAACTTCTCGCACCCGTTTTACGACCGCCTCTTCCAGTTCTGCCGGGGTGGGTAAAAATCGCCAGACGTTGGATTTGATGCCAACCGTGTCCTCAGGACGAACAATTTGTTGCCAGGCCTGCTGAATTGAGGTGCTTCCGGTAAGGGCCACCACCGCCCGGTCAATCATTTCTTGCACAATTTCCGCCCGGGGACGGTTCAATTTGTCCAGTACCTCCGGATGTCGAATGAGCACAACCCGGGTTTTTTTTGGGTGAGGAGTGGGGATGCTATTGCCGGGAAGGCCGAAGAGAAGCGTTCCCCCCAGGGCCAAACTCCCCTGTTTTAAGAAGGCACGCCGTTTCATGCGAGGGTGTTGTTTTTTCATGCCAACCTCTCTGATTTGATTATGGCGAAGGTTGTTTTCGGCAAACCTCCTCCAATAAGTTTTGAACGGCCGCGGAATTCCGGGCGCGGAAGATGCCCACCAGCAATCGGCCGCAGCGCCGCAAGGCATCCCAGCTACCTTTCTGTGTTTGAGTAATGGGCCGGGAATCGGACAGGGTAAAATAGAATTTGCGAAACTCCTGTTCCGCCGTTCGGGCGGCAGATGCCGAGGGGTAAAGCACCAGGAGCAAGTAGGTGGGTTGAGCGGTGAAACGGTATTTGGCCCACACCGCCTGGGTGGTGCTGTCCAGGTGCAGCAAATTACTCTCTGTGAGAAAGAAATAGGTGTTCAACCAAACCGGGTGGTAAAAGTAGCGGATGCTTTCTTCTACCAAGGAATCCCGGGGCAGTAAACGGACGACGGTGGGAATTTTTCCCTGCCGGGGAATGGCGTGTTCAATCTGGCGAGCCAGAGTGAAAATGGCCTGACGAGCTTCGGGAGTTTCCGGACTGGCCAGCAAAGAAATGAAATAGCGATCTTTCCAGAAAATTAAGGCGCCGGGGCTGTATTGAGATCCCTGCCCGAAGGTGGAGTCTGTTTTTTCCCGTGAATGAGTAAACACCCCAAATGCACCGCCGGTTGTTCCCATATCGAAAATGTCCAGGTAGAGATCCGGTTGGTCCGGACGGTGGTACACCAGACTTACCATTTCTCGGAAGCCGTAAGAGCGGTACAGTTCCGCCCCACCGTCAATGTAGTCGTACAGATTGTCAGGTGTGTAGCGATGTTCTTCTTTGATTTCCCAGCCTGGCAGGGAATCCGGTAAAAGTGCGCTTAAATCCCTGGCAAGAGTATTCATGGAAATGGCTCCTCCGGGTGAGATGTTGTAAAAAAGGGCCAGAATGATTCCTCCGAGTAAGCTGATTTTTTGCATGGGTTCCTTCCGTTGTATTGGTTTTGGTCGCTGGGAGTCCGAACGCCCAGCCGTCCCGTACTGACAGAAGTTAGGAAACCGGGCGGTCATTTTCAAGCTTTTCCGGTGAGAAAAACGGACCGGGAAGGGGAGAAGGCCCTTAAGGGCCTTCCGGCGCAAGGCCGTTAACGGCCTTGAAAGAAAAAAGGGCGTTAACGCCCTTCCGAAAAAATTTCTCATAATAAATCGGTTCCGGTCACCCTTCCACAGGAGGCCCAATTCCCTGCGTCCGAGGGTTTAGGGATCAAAAGGGTGACCGAACCGAAGGGATGCTTTCCTACCGAGAACTCACCAGTTTCGCATCATGCCGCCGCCCCGACGACCTCCTCGTCCGGGCATCATCTGCTGACGTTCCGATTTGTATTTCTCGTATTCCTTGCGCTGTTCCGGCGTCAGCAGCGCTTCTATTTCTTTGTCTCGTTCCTGGATAATTTTCATCATTTCATTGCGCATCTGGTAGCGGTCTCCCGAATAGCGGGCGCGGACATTCTGCATTTCCGTGCGGGTTTTCTCGATGATTTTCTGAACTTGCAGGGCTTGCTCTTCGTTCAGATGCAACCGGTCTTTCAAACGCTGGACTTCCTTGTCGAAATTCATTCGGCGCCACACAAGGCTGGATTTAATTTCCTCGAATTTCTTTTGCTGATCGGGATTAAGAATATTCCGGATTTGCTGGTGCACGCGTTCTTCCTGATCCTGCCAGGCAGCCAGAATCGCCTCCCGATTTCCCCGATTCATTTCCTGGAGTTGCTGGGCTTCCTGCTCGGCATTAACCAGAATGGTGCGGATTTGTTGGGTCTGTTCCGGAGTGAGCTCCAGCTTACTTTGCAGTCTGGCCATGGTGTTTTCTATGGATTGACTTGGCTGGGCAAACATTACGTTTCCACTAATTAACAAAAAAATTAGAACAAAAAAGAACAACTTCTTCAAGGCAACCTCCTTTAATTTTTTTACCTTGCTATTTGACAACACCGGGAGCGGTTTCCTTGCGGACAAAAATATTTTTTTGAAATACTCTGCGATTAAAATGGGTGCCCCGTGCTTCTGTTGGTTCGAGAACTTCTCGGAAAAGTCTTTTTAAAAAGGGAACAGGATGGTTATTTTAGGCAGCAGAAAAGAATCGGAATCAAAAACAGAGGAATATGGAAATGGTTGATTTAGCAGGAATTTTCCCTCCGCTGGTAACGCCGTTTAAAAACGAAGAGCTGGCGCTGGACATGTTAAAAAATAACGTGCAAAGGTACCAGACATTTGCTTTGCGCGGCTACGTGGTGCTGGGCTCCAACGGCGAACGGGTCATGTTGAACGAGAAAGAGTCGTTGCAGGTAATTGAGACGGTGGCAGAAAATGCCGGTGAGAATAAATTGGTAATCTTCGGTGCCGGCGAAGAATCAGTGCAGGGCACAGTGCGTTTTTTGAAAAATGCGGCCCGGGTGGGCGGACAGGCCGCCCTGTTGATTACTCCTCATTACTATCGTAGTCAAATGAAGCCGGAGGTGATTTTCAATTTTTACACGCAGGTGGCCGAGGCCTCGCCGGTGCCCATTGTAATTTACAACGTGCCGGCAAATACAGGACTGGAAGTTCCCCTGGAAGTGGTAACCCGTCTGGCGGAACATCCCAACATCATTGGCATGAAGGATAGTTCCGGCAATTTGACCTACCAACAGTCCATTCTGGGACGAAATCTCCCCAATTTTCAATTGCTCACCGGTACCGCTAATACCCTGATGTCCAGTCTGGTCGTTGGTGCGGTGGGCGGCATTCTGGCACTGGCGAATATTTTACCCGCTCAATGTATTCAGATTTACGAGTGGGTAAAAGCGGGCGAGTTTGAAAAAGCCCGTCACCTGCAGTTACAAATTGTGCCTCTGAATAAGATGATTACCGCCATTTTTGGCATCGGAGGGCTGAAATTTGCCATGAACCACCTGGGGTTGCAGGGGGGTGAAACCCGGTCGCCTCTGCCCGCCCCGGACGAACCGGCTCGTAAAAACATCCTGGGGGAATTGCAGAGGTTGGGGATCACCTCGGTTTGATTTTATTAGCCGGAGCATTGTAGCGGTTAAAAATGCACCGTTTCGCTGTTGGAAAAATGGTGGGCTTAAATTTCGCCCTGTATTGTCCGACAATATCTGGTAAACTCTGGCGGAAGGGTGGGAGAATCCCAATAAAAATTCGACAGGTGAAACAATCAGGGGAATAACAATCATGAATCATGATTTTGTCCGGATCGTAAGGCGGCTTTTCGAAGGGGACGATTGGCATTCCACCCTCCCAATTTTTGATCCCCGCAGTCAGTTTTCGCCAGCCGGCAACAGCGAGGAAGCGGTGCTCACCTCCCTGAATGCAGCCTTCCTGATTGCGTTGTGCGGCCCGGAACACCCGGACTTCCTGATTGCACGGGATTATTTGAACCGTTTTAGCAGAGAGGCGGAATGGAGCGAGGTGGCCCGATTTTATCGGCGGGGACTGGTCGAGATTGAAGAGGAAATCGATCGGCGGGCAGCCTCTGACCCGACATTCCGACAAAAGTTGAGTGAGTTGGCCGGATGGTTGGAACGGCATTCCGGGGGTGCGGCACCCAGGGAGATTGCCGAACGGGTCTGGGAGCTGTTTTTTCCCGAAGGAGTGGGAATTTTCGGAAAAGAAGAGGAAAAAATTGCTTCCCTGCGGGAACGGCGGACTGTGCGGGTTAAAAAACTGAATCCGGCGCCCCTGCAGAACCCCGCGCGGGAAATTCTGTTCACCGCCAATGTGTTGCTCACCGTGCCGGCAAAAACCACCTGGCTGGAGGGCGCTCCCTTGAGTCCGGGTTTAAAAAAGAAACTGCGCGCCGTTCTTCACGAACCGCAGATTTACTGGTACGACCATCCCATCCCGGTCGGCATTCCGCGGGAAAACAACGAAGTCATTTACGGACTCCAGGGATTAGACCGGGCGCTGGAATTCGAAAAAGAGCGCGGGACCATACATCCCGGGGACCGAGTGGTGTGTGTGCTCTCCGTTTCGGTGACCCATCGGGGATTGCACGAAGTGGCCCGGGATTATCTGCGGGAAGAGATTCGCCGGGCGGGCGGTTTCCCCAACCTGGAGATTTACCTGTTTGGTGAAAACGAAACCCGGGCCTTGCTGAAAAACGTCTTGCTGCCGGCTGCCAGTCGTTTCCTGGGCCGGGATTCTTTGCCGGAACTGGAAGAGGTGTTTGGAGTGGACGGCGAATACGGTCGCCACTACAGTTTTCTGAAGGCCATCGCCGCCTTCTGGCAGGTATTGGTTAATCCCGAAATCCGGGCCACTTTTAAGATTGACCTCGACCAGGTGTTTCCCCAGAACGTACTGGTGCGAGAAACCGGACGTTCCGCCCTGGAGCATTTCATTACCCCGCTTTGGGGCGCCACCGGCGAGGACGCAGATGGAAATCTGGTGGAACTGGGTATGATTGCCGGTGCCCTGGTGAATGAGAAAGATATTGGGAAATCTCTTTTCACTCCCGATGTGCCGTTCCCGAAGGACGAATTGACCCCGGACCAGTACATTTTTTTCAGTCCGCTGCCCCAGGCGCTCTCCACCCGGGCGGAAATGATGGCCCGTTACAACGGCAATCCCTTAAACGGAAAAAACACCTGCCTGCAGCGGATTCATGTCACCGGAGGCACCAATGGCATTCTGGTGGATGCACTCCGCCGCTACCGTCCCTTTACGCCTACCTTTTTTGGCCGGGCAGAGGATCAGGCCTACATCCTTTCGGTGTTTTCCCGCCCCGGGAATCGGTTGGCTTATCTTCACGCCGATGGTTTGATTATGCGGCACGACAAGGAAGCCTTTGCCGGGGAGGCCATTCAGCTGGCGGCGGTTGGAAAGTTGATCGGCGATTACATTCGGATTCTTTATTTTTCGGAATATGCCCGGGTACTGGCCGAGGACATTCGTAAAATTAAAAGAATTACCGATCCGTTTACCGGGTGCTTTATTAGCACAATTCCCCGCACCGTGGTGTTTCTGCGCTTTGCCCTCCGAACCGCTTCCTTTTTCGATCGGGGAGAAAGAGCGTCGGGGCGGGAATTTGTAACCACCGGTGCGCGCCGAATTCATCAAGCCCTGGATTTTGTGGCGGGAGAAAACAGCCTGCTGCGGCGCCAGTACCGGCGCGAAGGTAACGGCTGGGAGGCTTATTACGAACTCCTCGCCGCCCTGGAAAAGGCCCTGAACGATAATGAAACCTCTGCCCGGGAAATCCAGCGCATGGCCCATCAATTGGTGAATCAAAATCGCCTGAATGCCTGAACGGCATTTTTTGTGAAAATATTTACCTTTAAAATCTTGACTTTTATTGGAATATTCCTTATTTTTTTCCAGGTAATAATTAATTTCTATGCACTATATGAGAAAATTCTCATTCAATTGCCTACTGATGGTAGCTCTCTTTCCGGAATTAAGAATATTCCTCCGGAGCGATCAAAGAGCGGATAATGACGTCCGGGCGTTCTTTCTTCCGAATCGGGACATCTCAACGAAGCTGCCGTCTTCCACCCGTTAAGGCTCCGATTCCCTCTCGCTGGTACAAGCAGTACTTCAAATAAATGCATTGCCTGAGTTTACAAGCAGTACAAGTGTTTCCGGTACAAAAAATATGATCATCAGGCAGGATGGTTTGAATTCCCAACCCCGGTTGAAGGGCCGGTAAGCCTGGTTGGCTGGTGTAACCATTCTTAAAAGGAGTAAAAACATGTCAGAGTGCCAGCACCAATGGGAAATGACCAATATTCGCTTTGGTTTTGTGGTTTTTGAAAAATGTTCCCATTGCAATGGAATACGTACCTTTTTCTCGGCCAGCGGTCACCCGATGGTGGGCGACGAATATGTGGAAGGAGAACACACCTGGCGTTGCATGGAGAACGCCCAATCCCTTCAATTCGACTTACAATGCAAACAGTGTGGCCAGCTGGAAAAATTTGATGATGTGATGGGATTCCTCTACTGCACCGAGTGTCTGGACGACTGCAAGGTGGCTATTTTGCAGAAAAAGTACGCGGAAAAGAAGACCTGGGTCATCGTGGCGTTTGGTTTCCTCCCCCGTCGCAAAGATACTGAACTTTCTCCTCGGCGATTGAAAATTCTGGAAGATTATTTCAACCAGCGTCGGGACACCTCCCGTTCCACCATTGCGGTGCTTTCCTTTGATCTGATTGACGATTTTTCGCGTTGCAAGGGGGAATTTATTCACGACGTGGGCATGCTTTCTCTGGAACCGCCCAAAGAAAGAAAACCCCTGTTCTGACGGCGATTTGATTTTTCGATAAAATAATTGGGAGAATAAGAATGACTGTAAAAGAATTAATCGAAAATATGGGCCTTAAGCCGTTAAGTCAATTCGATGATCGAGAAATTACTGGCGTATTTGTTTCCGACATGTTGAGCGATGTCATGGCCGGTGCGCAATCGGGGAATTTGTGGGTGACCGTGCAAACCCACAAAAGCATTGTGCCGGCGGCCAATCTGGTGGATGTGTCGGCGATTATTATTTCCAGCGGAAAGGAAGTGCCCCGGGAAACCATCGAATTAGCAACCAAACACAACATTGCCATTCTCTGGAGTGAATTACCCACGTTTGAGTTGGTCGGTAAGTTGTACAGTCTGGGTCTGGCGACCGGTTAAGAAATCCCGGAATTGGGAAGCGGAGGAATAATTCTCCCGAATGTAGGTTTTTCAAATTGCCGAGACGAAAAAAGGGAGAGCAGCGAAAAGATTGAAAATCGGACAAATCAAAACTGCGCTGGATGCAACCGTTATTGAAGGAAAGGATTTAATGGACACGGAAGTGGAACACATCTACGCTTCGGATTTAATGAGCGATGTATTAGCCTTTGGCAAACCGCATTCTTTACTCCTCACCGGGTTGGCTACCCGTCAATCCATTATCTCGGCACACATGGCCGAATTCGTCGGGGTGGTGTTGCTGCGGGGTAAGGTTCCCAAAGATGGAGCGGAGAAATTCGCCCGAGAGCACCGCCTGGTACTGCTTTCCACCAACCTGGACATGTACGATGCCTGTGTGCGAATCCATGCCATTCGAAAAAGACAGCGGGCGACTCCCCCGGCGAAACCGGTGGAGCAAAGCAAAGAGGAAATCCTCTTGAGCCGGGAGTTCTCGATTCAAGGAGGCGATTTCGCCAATGCCGGGATGGTTTCCACCGAGGTAAAATCTATTTTGAAGAAAATCGGTTTGGACCCCCTGCTGATCCGTCGGGTTGCCATTTCCACTTACGAAGGGGAGATGAATGTGGTGATGCACGCCCGGCGGGGGCAGGCCACGTTGCGGGTAACCCCTCAAATGATTGAAGTTATTATCGAGGACGAAGGCAAAGGAATACCGGATGTGGAATTGGCCATGCAGGAAGGGTTTACCACGGCAACCGAAGAGATGCGAGCCCTGGGATTTGGCTCCGGCATGGGACTCCCTAATATTAAAAACAATTCCGACGAGATGGAAATCGAGAGCGAGGTGGGACAGGGAACCACCTTGCGAATGCGATTCTTCATCAAATAAAGAAACAGACCGGGAAGTAGGGACGCTTTGCCGCTGTTCAAAATCAGTTGTCGAAACGGAGCGGGAATTTTGGTGAGTAAGGCAAGGTTAGCGCGGGGTGGAAAATGAGTCAATATTACCACGCCCACCGGGTAGTGGAGGAGAAATGTCGGGGGCACATGACCTGCATGCGTCACTGCCCGACCCAGGCGATTCGGGTTCGCCAGGAAAAAGCTCGAATTTCGGAGGAGCTCTGTGTGGACTGCGGTACCTGTATTTCAGTCTGCCCGGAAAAAGCCATTGTTCCCATCACCGATCCGGTGCTGGAAATTTCCCATTTCAAATACAAGGTGGTGGTTCCTTCGCCGGTACTGTACTCCCAGTTCGATTCCAGTATTCATCCCTACATCATCCATCTGGCATTTAAAGAATTGGGATTCGACGAGGTGGTGGATGTCAACACTTCCACGGCCGCCCTGGCCCGCATCCTGGTCAAATACATGAAGGGCTACCAGGGACGACTCCCGCTGATTTCTTCTCACTGCCCCTCCATTATTCGCTTGATTCAGGTAAAGTATCCTGATCTGGTGGAACTGGTGGTTCCCCTGGACGTCCCCCGCGAAGTTACCGCCCGGGAAATTCGCAAAACCTTTCCGGAAAAACTGGGATTAAAGCCGGAAGATATCGGAATTATTTACATCGCTCCCTGTCCGGCTAAAATTGTTTCCATTAAACAGCCGGCCGAAAAAGAGCGTTCCTGGTTCGACGGCACCGTCTCCATCAGCGATGTGTACTCGGTGCTCTTCCCCCATGTAGTGGCACTTAAGAAGAATTTCGATGTCTCGCAAGTCCCGGAGGATTTCTATTTTTATGCCGGTTGGGCGACCCTGGGCGGTATCACCCGCGAAGCCGAAACGGAAGATTGGCTGGCGGTCTCCGGTTTAGACCATGTGATGAAAATATTCGACGATATCGAGAATTCGCGTCTGCGGAACATTGATTTTGTGGAAGCTCACGTTTGCATGCTGGGCTGCATCGGCGGACCGTTCAACATCGAGAATCCCTATGTTGCCCGCACCAATAGCATTAAACAACAGGCCAAGTACGAGAAGCCCATTCAATTGGACGAAGAAGATATCGACCGTAAATTTAAAGAGGGTTACTACTTCCTGGAAAAACCTATTTTGCCTCGGCCGACCAAATATTTCGATTCGGATCTGGAGACCTCCATTAAACGGATGAAAGAGATTGAACGAATTTACCAGAAACTGCGCCAGATTGACTGCGGTTGTTGCGGCGCTCCCACCTGCATGGCGTTTGCGGAGGATGTTGTCCGGGGCGAAGCCGATTTAACCGATTGTATTTTCCTGGCCCAGGAGCAGGGTGATTCACGTTGAGTAAATAGCTTAAAAGGAAAAGATGAAATCCCACGAGTACGACAAAATTTTTTCGAAATTCACAGGGGTAGAGGGAGACCTGATTCCGCTGTTGATTCAAATTCAGGAGAGGGACGGCTACATTTCG
Organism: Calditrichota bacterium; assembly: GCA_024276455.1. Classification (GTDB taxonomy): domain Bacteria; phylum Calditrichota; class Calditrichia; order RBG-13-44-9; family RBG-13-44-9; genus JAJRXE01. The sequence goes on along the minus strand of JAJRXE010000094.1, from coordinate 10,046 downwards.
CCGGAAGCAATTCGGCGGGTGGCTCGCTTCCTGAAAATCTCCGAAAATCAGATTTACGGGGTGGCCACCTTTTATCCCAAGTTTCGCTTCGAGGAGCCGGGAAAGAAAACAATTAAAGTCTGCATGGGCACCGCCTGCCATGTTCGCGGGGGGAAATTCCTCGCCGAAGCGGTTGGCTGGCATTTTGGGATCAGCATTGGCCAGAAAACCCCGGACAATCGATTGGATTTTCAACGGGCCACCTGTCTGGGATGTTGTACCCTTGGTCCGGTGGTGCAAATAGACGAAAAAATTCATCCCCGCATGATGGTCACTCAATTAATGCAAATGTTGAGAGAACATGAATAGTCTGGAAGAGAAAATCAATCGGGCGCGCCAGGAGTGGCAGGCTTTGAACAACGGTAAAACGCCCATTATTTACATCGGGGCGGCCACCTGCGGACGGGCGGCCGGAGCCCTGGAAGTGCTCGCGGCGGTTCGGGAAACACTGAAACAGCACCGCCTGCGCGCTCACATCGTGCCGGTGGGGTGCATTGGACCCTGCTACCTGGAACCGCTAATGGATGTGAAGCGCCCGGGATATCCCCGCATTTGCTACGGCAGCGTTACGCCAGCCAAAGCCCGCCGGATTCTGGAGAGCTTCCTGCTGGAGGACGATCCCCTGCCGGAACTGGCCGTCGGTCATTTCGGTCGGGACGGAGACCCGGCGCTGGAGGGGATTCCTCGCTTTTTCGATCTGCCCATGTTGAAGCCGCAGGTGCGAGTGGTGCTGCAGAACTGTGGTTTCATCGATCCGGAAAATATTGACCATTACCTGGCCAACGACGGTTACCAGGGGCTTTTGAAAGCGTTTTCCCTGGGCCCCGAAGCGGTGATTGAAGAGGTGGGTGAGGCGGGACTGCGGGGCCGGGGCGGGGCAGGATTCCCCACCGCCCGCAAATGGCGCATTTGCCGCCAGGCTCCCGGAGAGGTCAAATATCTGATTTGCAATGTTTCGGAAGGGGACCCGGGCGCTTTCATGAACCGCTCGCTGATCGAGGGCGACCCGCACTGCGTCCTGGAAGGCATGCTGATTGCCGCCTATGCGATTGGTGCCTCTCACGGTTACATCTATATTAATTCGGATTACCATCTGGCCATTGCACGCTTGAAGAAAGCCAAAGAACAGATGGAAGCGTACGGCTTGCTGGGGGAAAACATTCTGGGATCGGGATTTGATTTTGATCTTACCATTAAAGAGGGCGCCGGCGCTTTTGTGTGCGGCGAGGAGACCGCCCTGATCGGCTCCATTGAAGGGCGCCGCGGAATGCCCCGCTCCCGTCCGCCGTTCCCGGCGGTGTCCGGTCTGTTCGGCAAACCCACCGTCATTAATAATGTGGAAACCCTGGGAACGCTTCCCAATATTTTAAGAAACGGTGCCTCCTGGTACCGGCAGTTTGGGGTGAAGGGAAATTACGGAACCAAAACCTTTTCCCTGGTGGGCTCCATTCGGCGGGGGGGATTAATCGAGGTGCCGTTGGGGATTAAACTGCGCCAGATCATTTTCGACATTGGCGGGGGGTCCTGGAAGAAATTCAAAGGGGTTCAAACAGGCGGTCCCTCTGGTGGCTGTCTTTCGGAGGAATTTCTGGACCTTCCGGTGGAATACGAAGCCATGGCGGCGGCCGGCTCCATCATGGGGTCGGGGGGAATGATTGTTCTGGACGAAGATACCTGTCCGGTGGATCTGGCGCTCTATTTCCTGCATTTTACCCAGAAAGAATCCTGTGGCAAGTGTGTGCCCTGTCGCGTGGGCACCTGGCACATGGTGACCATTCTGGAAAAAATTACCCGCGGTCAGGCGGTGGCCGAAGACCTCTCGCAACTGCAAATCCTGGCCGAAACGGTTAAAAGGGCTTCCCTCTGCGGACTGGGACAAACCGCTCCCAATCCGGTGTTAACAACCTTGCGCTACTTTCGCTCTGAATATCTGGCGCATATTAAGGAAAAATTTTGTGCGGCTGCGGTGTGCCGGGAGCTGGTGGAATATTCCATCGATCCGGAGAAATGCAACGGTTGCCAGCAATGCCTGGAGGTCTGCCCCACCGCGGCCATTAAAGGTGCCCGGGCGGAAGTTCACCAGATCGACCAATTCCGTTGTATTAAATGCAAGGCATGTTACGAAGTTTGCCGGTACCATCCGTTGGCTGCCAATGCCATTGTAATTAGCTCAGGACGGGGGGTGGCATGAGAGAGAAAGACGCTACCGTCACGGTGATTATCGACAATCAATCCTACCGGGTGCCGCGGGGATACACCATCCTTCAGGCGGCGGAACGGTTTGATATTTACATTCCCACCCTTTGTTCCCACAAAGATCTGAGTCCCTTCGGCGGTTGCCGATTGTGTATTGTGGAGGTGGAAGGAATGCGAAATTTCCCGACGGCCTGCACCACTCCGGTGGAAGAGGGAATGATTATTCGCACCCATACGGCGCAGGTGCAGTCCGTGCGAAAAGAGATTTTGCAATTATTTTTAAGCGAACACACCTCCAGTTGCCTGATTTGTGACGAAAGGGAAGAATGCAAGCGGTATTTGGGGACCATCCGAAAGGCGGGGGTGACGACCGGCTGCCGCTACTGCCCCAAAGACGGGCAATGCGAACTGCAGGAAGTCGTGGAAAAGCTGGGAATCCAGGAGATTGAATATCCCATTTACTACCGGAATTTGCGAGTGGAGAAAGAGGATCCGTTTTATGATCGAGACTACAATCTCTGCATTCTCTGCGGGCGATGCGTCCGGATGTGCCAGGAGGTGCGGCTTGCCAATGTGCTGGCTTTTAAGCAGCGCGGTCGCAATACCATTGTTGGCCCGGCTTACGCACGCACGCATCTGGAATCCGGCTGCGAGTTTTGCGGCGCCTGCGTGTCGGTGTGTCCCACCGGAACCCTGTACGAAAAGGCCCGGAAATGGGAGGGCGTTGCTCAGCTGGAGCAGGTAACCACTTGCTCTTTTTGTGGAGTTGGGTGCCAGATTTCCCTGCAAATAAAGGCCGATCGCGTGATTGGCGGTTTGCCGGCGGAAGATCCGCTGGTCAACAACGGGCAGCTCTGTGTGAAAGGCCGATTTTGTATTCCCGAGCTGGTGAACGGACCCTGGCGCTTACGTCATCCCTTTAAAAAATTCAACGGGTTGGAAGTGGACATTTCCTGGGAAGACGCCATTACTCTGGCGGCCGAACAACTCTCCCGCTGTGCGCCGGACGAATTCGGTTTGTTGATTTCTTCCAATTGCACGACTGAGGATTTGTACATTGCCCAGAAATTTGCCCGGGTGGCAATGGGTTCGAACCAGGTGGATTCCCCGGCCAGATTGTTTTACGGCCCGGCTTTGAACGCATATCTGGCGCTGTTGGAAAAGTCCGTACCCCTGGCGGAAGTGCGGGAAGCCCCGGCGATTCTTTGTGTGGGATTGGATACCCGTTACGGCCGCTCGGTGGTGGGGGTGGAGTTACGGCGGGCAATGCACCGCGGCGCCCGGGTCATTACCATCCATCCCCGGGAACACAACCTGGCGCTTACCGCCCATGCCTGGATTCAACCTCCGCCCGGGGGTGAGGGAGAAATTTTGCAATTTTTTGCCCGCTTTACTGCCGGGGAAGAATCTGCGTCCCCTCCGGAAACCAACCTTTCCTCAGAAACGTTGCGCCAGTTGGCCCGGGAGTTGAAGCAGGCTTCCGGAGTGGTTATTCTGGTGGGCTCCGAGGTGTTGCACTATTCCGCCAGCCCCCAAATTCTGGCCGTTCTGCATCGTTTGGCGGAAAATCTTGGTGCGGGGGTGCTGCCGCTGCCGGCCCAGAATAATTTTGTGGGCTCCCTGCTCATGGGGACCTATCCGGAATTGCTGCCGGGGGGATTTTCGTCCGCTAACGAAAAAAGATTAAAAGAGCTGGAAAAGGTCTGGCAAACGGAATTTCGCCCGCTAACCAACGGCTGGAATTCCGGAAATCTGTCCGCCGGAAAGCCGTTGAAGGTACTTTATTTAATCGGGGAAGCGCTTCCTTCCGGGGAACCGCCGGCGGAGTTTCTCATTTTTCAAAACATCTATCCCCCCGATTCTCCTATTCGTCCCGACCTGACCTTGCCGGCGGCCGCTTTTACGGAGGCAGACGGCACCTTTGTGAATGGGGAAGGGCGGGTGCAACGGGTGCATCGAGCGGTGAATCCACCGGGAGAAGCGCTGCCGGATTGGGAAATTCTCTGTCGTATTGCCCGTAAAATGGGGGTTCGGGGGTTCGACTTTTCCGATGTGCGGGAAATTCACCGGGAAATTGCCGCCCTGGTCGACGGGTTCCAGGACTTCGACCAACCCCCGCGGCAGGCTCGCTCGCTTACCATCGAAGGAAAATTTCAGATCGCCGCTTCCGGGTCATTCGAAGCAAAACCGGACGGTAAGAAATACCCCTACCTGTTAAATGCGGCGCCGCTAGAGCACGTTTACCGGGGATTTCCGCTTTCTTCCCGGGTGGAGGGTGCCAGGGTGATTTTTGCAGATGAGGTGCTTCACATGAATCCCCGGGACGCCCGGAGGGCCCGCCTGCAGGAAGGGGATCCGGTAGAAGTGACCTCGCAGTATTTCCGGAAAGTCTGGCCGGTTAAATTTTCCCCGGAATTGAACCGGGGAATCGTGCAAGTTACGGTCTTACAAAATGAGTTGATCGGTTTGAATCCCATTCCGGTAATAATAAGGAAGAGCCATGTTTAGAGTCGTTGCCAGTCGTATGATTGTACCGAACGTACACCTGTTAACTCTGGAAGCGCCGGCCGTTGCCCGGGAGGCCAAACCAGGGCAATTTGTCATTTTGCGCGCCTGTGAGGAAGGCGAACGAATCCCTCTCTCCCTCTCTGACTGGGATGCCGAAATGGGAACCGTTACCGTTATTTTTCTGAATATCGGTTTCACCACCAACCAATTAGCGGCGCTGGAAGAGGGGAAAACAATTCCCACCGTGGTGGGTCCGCTGGGTAACGCCACCAGAATAGAGAAATACGGGACGGTTCTCTGCCTGGGAGGTTGCTACGGAATCGGCAGTATTTTCCCCATTGCCCGGGCATTAAAGGCGGCCGGCAACCGGGTTTTTACCCTGCTGGAAGCCCGCAGCGCTTACCTGTTCTACTGGGAAGAGCGCTTCGAGGCCATTTCCGAACGGGTGATTCACATAACCCGGGACGGGACCAGGGGGTACCGCGGACACATCGACCGACTTCCCGAAGTGGTGAAAGACCTGGGGGTGCCCATCGATCGCATTATTATTAACGGCTGCACCTTTCTCCTGAAACGGGGATCGGATGCCAGCCGACCGTTGGGAATCAGCACCTGGGTGAGTTTGAATCCCATTATGATCGATGGAACCGGCATGTGTGGGGTGTGCCGGGTCACGGTGGGAGATGCTACCCGGTTCGCCTGTGTCCATGGTCCCGATTTTGACGGCCATCAGGTAAACTGGGAGGAGTTGCTGCACCGGCGGAAGGCCTACATGGTGGAAGAAGAGGTGCCGTTCCGGACCAGCCGGTGCAACGATCATGGTTGTAAAGCGTAGGAACAAAGCCCATGGCGAAAACGCAGAAGAAAACCTTGGATTTGGTTCGCAGAGAGATGCCCAAGCAGCCGCCGGAGGTGCGGCGGCATAATTTCCAGGAAGTGGCTCTGGGATATTCGCCGGAGCTGGCGGTGGAAGAGGCCCGGCGCTGTCTGCAGTGTCCTAAACCGGCCTGCGTCAGCGGATGTCCGGTGGAAATTAATATCCCCGCTTTTATCGACGCCATTGCCCGGCGCGATTTTGGCCAGGGAATCCGCATCCTGAAGGAGAAAAATTGTCTGCCGGCCATTTGCGGACGGGTGTGTCCCCAGGAAGACCAGTGCGAAATCAAATGCGTCTTAACCCGCAAAGGGGCGCCGGTGGCGATTGGGCGGCTGGAGCGGTTTCTGGCGGATTGGGAAGCCGAACAGGGTGAGCCGGAACTTCCCCCCATTGCGCCTCCCACCGGAAAGAAAATCGCGGTGGTCGGGGGCGGTCCCGCCGGACTCACCGTGGCCGGCGACCTGATTCAACTGGGACACCAGGTAACCATTTTCGAAGCACTCCACAAAATGGGCGGCGTTCTCATCTACGGCATCCCGGAATTCCGCCTGCCGAAAGCCATTGTGGCCCGTGAAGTGGATTACCTGCGCCGGTTGGGAGTTAAATTGGTTACCAATTTCGTGGTCGGAAAAACTCGCACCATTGACAGTCTGTTGGAAGAATTCGATGCCGTGTTCATTGGAGCCGGAGCCGGACTGCCCTGGTTTATGAGCATTCCCGGAGAAAACCTTAATGGCGTTTATTCCGCTAATGAATATCTCACCCGGATTAACCTGATGAAAGGGTTTCTCTTCCCCAACTACCACACTCCCATTAAGCGACACAAACGGGTGGCGGTGATTGGGGGCGGCAACGTGGCCATGGACTGTGCCCGCAGCGCCCTGCGGCTGGGAGCCGAGGTGCGTATTATTTACCGGCGTTCCCGGCAGGAGATGCCCGCTCGCCTGGAGGAGATTGAAAATGCCGAGGAAGAAGGTGTGATTTTTGAATACCTGACTCTGCCGATTCGCTACCATGGGGACGAAAACGGTTGGGTGAAGGAAATGGTGTGTGTGCGGATGAAACTGGGCGAACCGGACGCCTCTGGTAGAAGACGGCCCATTCCCATTGAGGGGTCCGAAACCGTCTTTCCGGTGGATGCCGTAATCGTGGCCATTGGAAACAGCCCCAATCCGCTCATTCCGTCCACCACCACCGGACTGGAAGTGGGAAAACGGGGCAATATTGTGGCGGATGAAGAGACCGGCAAAACCACCAAAGAGCGCGTTTGGGCCGGCGGCGATGTGACCACCGGGGCGGCCACGGTGATTCTGGCCATGGGAGCCGGACGGAAGGCGGCGCGGTCCATCCACCAGTATCTGACCTCTCATTGACCGGGTGGGAGGTGAGACGAAAATCACCCCAACCTCCGGAAAATTTTGATTCCAGTAAACAAAATCGAAAAGATTGTTTCCCAATTTTCAGCAGAGCGGGTCGCCCGAGCCCTTTTAAAGATGATTAAATCAGGCCTCCCTGTTCTTTTTATCCCGATTTCTTCCGGACAATTGTGAATTTTTTCAAAATGACCGCAACACCCGAAGGAAATTTTCCGTCCTTAAGGAAAAAAACAGGGGTGAAGATGCCAAACTGGAACTATTTTCAAACCTTGTGTTTCTTCTGGGCGCTGCTGGGAATCGGTTCCCGGATTCTCATGGTTGTTCTGGGAAATCGCTGGAATCGCTGGGAACTGGAAAGCGCCTACCGGAAAGAAAAACCGTTCTGGTTGTACCCGGTGGGGGTAGCGGCGGTCCTCCTGATCGCTTACAGCTGGTACAAGGTGTTCACCACAGAAGTGCCTTTCAGCTGGATCATTGCCACCCTGGTTTCCCTGACTGGGATTAAAATGTACCTGTTGCTGTTTCGGTACTGGCAATTCCGCCGCTGGGTGGTGGAGATGTTGAGCAATAGGAAAAAGATGCGACAATTAAATCTGGCGGTGGTCATTTTTTCTCTGATCTTTCTCGCCATGGGAATTTTTCTTTACTAAATGGAAAATACCGGATTTCAGGAGATTTTAATGGTCCGTTTTACATTCAAATTACCGGTCGAGAACCTTTTGGTTCTGTTGTTTTTCCTTCTCTCGGCTTGTTCACCTCCGCGCGAGGAAGCCGTACCGGAGTTCCGAATCGAACCGGCAGTGAATTTTCTGCCCGCTGCCCCGGTGATTGACGGAGAGCTGGACGATTCTCTGCAGCATCTGCCGGTTCGCCCCTTTCGCTTTCTGGAAAAAAGTAGCCCGGAAAATCCAGTGGTTGAGCCGACCTTCCGGCTGGCTTATGGTACGGATTTTTTCTATCTCTTTGTGGAAGCGCCGGGCGATTCCCTGATTGTCCGCGATCGGGCTTACCAGAACGGGGACGGGCTCCAGTTGCTGTTTGCCATTCCAGATTCCAGCCGCCGGGAAACGGACGAATTTTACGTGCTGGGATTTTCTCCCCGGCAGGATTCCCGGCAGACCTGGCAACACCAGTTTGTCTGGTACCGTAACCGCGCGCTCTCCTTTCGCCGCCTGAAAGACACCCGTTTTAAAGCGCGGGCGAAAAATGGGAAAATCGGTTTTGAAGTCCTGATTCCCTGGAAGGAAATTTACCCCTACCATCCCTGGTACCTGCCGCAAACGGGATTTAACCTCTGCTACGTCCAGGCGGTCGGGCGGGGCGAGAAAAATTACTACTTCCTGGTGGAAGACGAGCGCCTGCAATCCGAACAAAGTTCTCGCCTTTACGCCGGAATGCGGTTTGAGCCGCCGGCGGCAGGAGAAACCGTGCAGATGTTTGCCGTGCTGGAAAAAAATCACTTTCTGCAGGGAGCAGAAGTGCGGTTGCAATTGACCGCGCTGAGTGGAGAAAACCGAAGCGAGAAGCTGCTTTTTTTCATTCTGAACGACGCGAATACCGTCGTTCGGGAGGGAACCTTTGGCTTCTCGCCGCCGCCCGGATTGTCCCGGTGGGAGTTTCCGGTGGGCACTTCGAAACTTTTGGCAGGAGATTACCGCCTTCGTCTGATTTCACCGCCGGGTACCGTGCGGCAGGAAATTCCTTTCACCATCTTACCGGTGGTGAATCCCGCCGCATTGACGGCAAAGCGTGAGAAGGTGAAAGACCGGCTTTCCGTCGGAAGCTACACCACCCTGCAATTCCGCGAGCAGGAGATTCGCGGCGAACTGGCTGCTCTGAAGCCTTACGACACTGCCCGCCGGTTGAGAAAGGCGATTGAGGATTTTCTTTTTCTGGTGCGGGAAGCAGAAAACGGGCGGGACGTGCTTGGGCGAAAAACCGGCTTGCTGCGCCGGGCTTACCGTTCCCGGGTCGATTCCACCCTGCAGCCTTACACGATGAGAATTCCTCGGAATATTCGCAACGGCCAGAAATTTCCCCTCCTGGTATTTTTGCACGGTAGCGGGACCGACGACTGCCGGGCTTTAAAGGAATGGCCGAGCGGTTCTCCCGGATCGTTCATTGAGCTGGCGCCCTTTGGCCGGGGAACCTCCAACGCCTTTAGCACCGCCTTGGCCCAGCAAGACATTCAGGAAGCGATTGAGGATGTCGTTGCTCATTACCCGGTGGACACCAGTCGCATTGTACTGGCGGGATTTTCCATGGGCGGTTACGGGGTTTTCCGGACTTTTTGGGAGCACCCCGGACGCTTTCGGGCGCTGGCAGTGTTCTCCGGGCACCCAGACCTGGCCAACCGCTGGGGAATTCCCGGCACCCACCCCAATTTTTTGCAGCCGGAGAACCTGACCGTTTTCCGGGGTGTGCCGGTCTTTATTTTCCACGGCATGCGAGACCGCAATTGCCCTTTTGAATTAACCGAGCGATTGGTGAATGCCTTGCAACAGGCCGGAGCAAAAGTCACTTTTTACTTTGAAGAAAACAAAGGGCACGAACGGCCCGGGAAAGAGGTTATGAGGCAGTATGATCGCTGGTTGCAGGAAGTTGTCCGGAGCGACTAAAGATGAGGTTCTCGCTTAACGTTTCGAAAGGTAAGATGGCATTGAGGCTTTAAAAAAGGAAGAGACCGGATGGACAGAAAAAGTTGGTTCCTTCTGTTAGTCGGAGGTTTTTTCTGGATTGGTCTGGCGGTGAGCCAGGAACTGGTAAAATCGTACTACCAGATGGATTTTGCGGGAATTGTCCGGGAATTACAGAATGTTCCCTGGGACAGTTTGACTCCGGAGCAGCAGTGCCTTCGGATCGAAAGTCACGCCCGGTTGGGCGAAGGGGCGCTGGTGCTGCCCCAGCTCCAGCGGTTGCTGTTGGAATTTCCGGCGGACGAGCGGGTTTTAACCGCGGCGGGAATTGTGTACCATTCGCTGGGACAATTACCGCTGGCGGAAGAGTATTTGAATCACGCCCTGGGGATTAATCCCTGGAATGCCACTGCC